>JASLAE010000073.1 GCA_030147305.1 Cesiribacter sp. | reverse complement strand
GTACTGTAGCTGCTCATAAGAGCGGTTTATGATGTTTAGCTGGTTTTGGATCGGGCCCGGGTCACCAGACCTTACGCCGTTAATAATGGCATAGGAAAGATCAAACTCAAAAGCTACGTCCAGTTTGTTGCCTGTTACGTAGGGCACAACAGAAGCTGTATTGGACCAAACTTCCCCTACGGTTAAAGCATCCGGACTGGCAGTTTTATAAACCTGATTAAATTCTTCTAACAGGTCAAAAGTTTCCGGCGTATTTTCAAGCACTGTGCCGTCTTCATCCAGATATTTGATGGCATCGAGCCGGTAGCCATCTACGCCTTTATCGAGCCAGAAACGGGTGATGTTCCACATCTCCTCTTTTACCTGGGCGTTGCTCCAGTTCAGATCTGGCATACCATCCCAGAAAAGCCCATAGTAATAATTGCCATTGCGCTGGTGCCATACATTTTGCCCCCAGGGACCATTGAAGCCGGGGTGACTGTCTGACCAGATGTACCAGTCGCGGTAGGTGCTGCCGGCGTCACTGGCTGCTTCGGTAAACCAGGGGTGCTGGCTGGAGGTATGGTTCATCACAAAATCAATGATCACCTTGATGCCCCGATCGTGTGCAGCAGCCAGGAAAGCTTCGAAATCGGCCATGGTGCCATAGTCTAGTTCGGTTTCATAGTAGTCGGCAACATCATAGCCATGGTAGCTGGGCGATTTCATCATGGGCATCAGCCAGATGCCTGTGATGCCCAGATCGGTGGTGGTAGTCGGATCGCCATCATTGAGGTAATCCAGTTTCTCTGTCATGCCTTTAAAATCTCCTTTACCATCGCCATCACTGTCATAGAAGCTGCGCACAAAGATTTCATAAAAAACGGCATCGTTCCACCAGTAGGTATCATAGGCTGTTGGCGGGTTTGTAGCGGTGCCGCAGCTTTCGCAGGTGCTAAAGCAAAGGGTAGCAACGGTGGTTACCTCGGCCGTAGCATCTACAGTTCGGTTAAAAGTACCGCTACCATCGTCGGTGCCGCAATCTGCCGGTACCTGCTCGGCGTCCTGCCAGCTATTGCCGTTGATAAATTTATATTCATACAGGCCGCCTGCCGGCATAGAGATGCGTACTTCATAAGTACCATCGCCATCCAGGTCGTGCAGGGGAGTGGCGGTGGGGTTCCAGTCTTCGCCATAACCAGCCAGCGCCTGGAAGTTGCCGGCTACGTGCACACCCTGTGATGATACGGTTTCATTACTCATATTCACTGAAAGGATCAGCTGCGGGGTGCAGGCATCGAACTGGACCACCGGCAGGCGCAGATTGGTACTGCCTACGCTAACCTCACGATTAAAATTGCCGCCGCCATCGTCTACGCCACATTGCGCAGGGGGCAGCTCGGGCTGTGAATTCCAGCTGTTGCCATTGATAAACTTGTAGTGGTATACCCCTGCAGGTACCGTTACGCTCGCTTCATAGATTTGGTCATTGTCGGTGTCCGTGAGCGGAGTGGTGGCAGGGTTCCAGTCCTCGCCAAAGCCCGCTTCGGACTGAAAGGAGCCAGCCACATGCACGCCCTCCGCAGCGATATTTTGCTGGCGCATGTCTACCCGAAAGGTAAGCTGCACCTCCTGGGCAAAAGCACCCTGCCAGCAGAGCAGGGGCAGTAGTAGTAAAAAATATTTCATCTGTTGGTGGGTCTGTTCGTATCAGTTGCTATACGCAAGATAAGGTTCAATACGCAATACTTCAGGCCTGAAAGTCAGCTTAAGCATATTTAATTCAAATAGTTACATGCTTAATCAGCTTGTCCTGAATCGTTTTGCTTCCGGCTAAGCATGCTAGTAGAACCACTATCATGGGTTTTGGGCTACCGTGTGCTGCAATTCTGGCAAAGAAAAAGCCCCATGCATAAGTGGGGCATGGGGCTTTTATCTATATATTCTGGAGGTAATTACTCTGCTGCAGGAATTGGCTCTTCCAGGTGCTCGCCTTTAATTTTGGCGCGAATCTTTCCTTCCAGCTCGTCCATCAGCTCAGGATTGTCCTTGATCAGCTGTTTAACACCGTCGCGGCCCTGGCCCAGCTTCTGATCGTTGTAAGAGAACCAGCTACCTGATTTCTTGATGATCTCCAGCTCTACGCCCAGGTCCAGTACCTCACCGGCTTTGGATACGCCCTCGCCGTACATGATATCAAACTCTACCTGCTTGAATGGAGGCGCTACTTTGTTCTTCACAACCTTCACGCGGGTGCGGTTACCAACAATGTTGTCGGCACCTTCCTTGATCTGGCCAATACGACGGATATCCAGTCGCACAGAAGCGTAGAATTTCAGGGCGTTACCGCCGGTAGTCGTTTCCGGGTTACCGAACATTACACCGATCTTCTCACGCAGCTGGTTGATAAAGATACAGGTACAGTGGGTTTTATTGATGGCACCGGTTAGTTTCCGCAGGGCCTGGCTCATCAGACGGGCCTGAAGACCCATTTTGCTCTCACCCATCTCACCTTCAAGTTCTGCCTTGGGTACCAGTGCGGCTACAGAGTCAATTACTACAATATCAATAGCGCCTGACCGAATCAGGTGTTCTGCAATCTCCAGCGCCTGCTCACCATTGTCGGGCTGCGAGATCAGCAGGTTCTGCGTATCAATGCCCAGCTTTTCGGCATAGGTTCTGTCAAATGCGTGCTCGGCATCGATAAAGGCTGCCATGCCACCCTTTTTCTGCGCCTCGGCAATGCAGTGCAGGGTAAGGGTTGTTTTACCACTGGACTCTGGTCCGTATATTTCGATGATACGACCACGCGGTATTCCGCCAATGCCCAGGGCAAGGTCCAGGCCAAGCGAACCTGTGCTGATGGCAGGAATATCTACCACCTTCTCGTCGCTGAGCTTCATGATGGTGCCTTTGCCGTAGGTTTTCTCCAGCTTGTCTAGCGTAAGCTGAAGTGATTTTAATTTTTCCTGATTTTCAGTCATGTTATACACTAATATTTTTAGCTTTGTTCTTGTGGCCGGCTGGTTGCCCGCCCTTATTGTAAAGGATTTTTAGCTACTAAAAGTTCTGCTCAGAAGCCAGATAAATCCCCGTTTTGCTAATGAATTTTGCTAATATTTTTCGCAAATATAAAAGTCTTTTCGAGACCACCAAGCCCCTACCTCAATCTATTAATTTTTTTCCACAAGCACAGGCATGCTACTTCTTTTTTAACACTTTCATTCTCTTGTGGCTGGCCGCTGCGCTACCAGTACAGGCACAGCTGAACAACGAAGCCTTCTACCTGCGGCAACCCCTGCAGCCCGCCGACAGCGGCAAACTTAGCCTCCATACCTATGCCCTGGCCTTTAGCCGAAACAACGAATATTTTGGCCGCTTTGCCGATGGCTACACCCTCTTTGGCTATGAAGCCATGCCCTGGCTAAGCTATCAGCCCGATAGCCGGGTGCGGATCTCGGCAGGTCTTTATGCCCGCGACGATTTCGGTAATCAGTATTACCAGACAGTACAGCCGGTATTCCGGATACAGGCGCGCTTTGATAGCCTGCAGCTAATCTTCGGAACCCTGCAGGGCAGCCTGGACCATCAGCTGATTGAGCCGCTCTATGATTTTGAACGCGTTATGCATGACCGCCTGGAGGAAGGGCTGCAGGTTTTATGGGAAAAGGAGCGCCTCTGGCTGGATGTGTGGGTTGACTGGGAGCGGATGATCTACAATGCAAGCCCATTTCAGGAGGTAGTGTCGGGCGGTGTATCGGCCCGGCTGGATCTGGTAGAGCAGGAAAAAACAAAGCTGGTACTGCCCTTGCAGATGGTGGTCATTCACGAAGGCGGCCAGATCGATACTGACCCCCGGCCACTGATTACGCGGGTGAACCTGGCTGCAGGCCAGGAATTGCACCGGGAGGTGGGAGCAGGCTTTCTGCACCGCTACAGCCTGCAAACTTATGCAGTAGGTTTTTTTGATGCCTCCAACGAATTGCGGCAGCCCTATAAGCAGGGATGGGGCCTGTACCTGAATGCTGCTGCTTATACCAAACTGGGCGGTATTATGCTTAGCTACTGGCAGGGCCATGACTATGTACCCATCAAAGGCGCGCCCTTATTCAGTTCCTATTCGCTCACTTATGATAATCCGGGTGCTATGAGCCCCGACCGCCGCTGGCTCATGCTGCGCCTCCTGAACGAGATACCCATTGGCAAATTTCTTACACTAAGCCTGCGGGCAGAGCCGTTTTATGATTTTGGCGAAAAGCGATTTGATTTCTCGCATGGCACATTTTTAAACTACCGCAGCGATTTTATGCTTTGGAATAAGAACAAAAAGAAAAAGTAAGTACGATGTTCAAGAAAATAGGCCTGGTCTTGCTGCTGGTACTGGTTGTTGTCATCATCTGGCAACGCGAGCTCATTGCGTATGGTATTATGCAGGGCCAGGGCCAGTTTAAAGTGCTTTGGAACGCACGCCCGGTAGAAGAGGTACTGCAAGACCCCACTATGCCCGATAGCCTTAAACAGCGACTACAGCTGGTAGGGCAGGTAAGGGAGTGGGGAGTAGCCAACATGGGCCTGCAGGAGACAAAAAATTATACCACGCTGTACGATCAGCAGGGAAAAGAAATTTTATGGATTGTTACTGCCTGCAAGCCCTATGCCCTGGAAAATAAAGAATGGAAATTTCCCTTTGTGGGCACTGTTTCCTACAAAGGCTATTTCGATCATGAAAAGCTGATGGCGGAGCAGGCAACCCTGGATAAGGAAGGCTGGGACACTCACGTACGCAGTGTAAGCGCCTGGAGTACCCTGGGGTGGTTTCGCGATCCTATTTTAAGTAATATGCTTTTCCGGCTGGAGGGCGACCTGATCAACACCATTTTGCATGAATTAACCCATGCAACAGTGTTTGTTAAAGACTCCCTTACCTTCAATGAAAACCTGGCTACTTTTATAGGGCACAAAGGAGCGGTTGGCTTTATGCAGGCTACCTGGGGGCCGGAATCGGAGCAGTTGCGCAAATATGAGGAACGATACAAAGACCGGGAAATTTTTAGTGAACATGTGCTTAGGGGGTTAGGCAGGTTAGACAGCCTCTATAATAGTTTTGCACCTGCCACCACCGACCTGGAGAAAGAAATGCAGAAGCAGAAGCTCATTAGCCAGATTGTTGAAGAAACCGGACAGCTACCCCTGCACCAGGCTGCAGAATGGCAGGCCTTCTTTGCCGAGCAGGAACCAAACAATGCTTACTTTATGTCGTATGAAAGGTACAAAAGTGGTCAGGAGGACCTTGAGCAGCAGCTGCAACAAAAGTTTAAAGGAGATCTTAATAAATTTGTTGCATATTATAAAACCATGTACAGCCGTTAAAGTGCAAAGCCTTTTGGTACGGATGTTGTATGTAAACCCTAGTATGAAAAAACTGATACCAATCATATTGCTACCCTTTTTTCTGATCAGTGCCAGCGCTGGCGACGGTTACCGGCATATACCCAGCGATGCTTTTGGGGCTGGCGAAAAGATCACTTACCGGGTGCATTATGGCTTTGTTACCGCTGGTGAGGCAGAACTGCGCATCGATAAAAACATACACATGATCAACGAACGGCCAACTTACCGGATCGAGATCAAGGGCCGTACCACAGGTCTGGCAGATAAACTTTACAATGTGAATAATATCTGGGGCACCTACCTCGATACCAGTGCCGTAGTGCCCCATCAGTTTTACCGGAACATAGAAGAAGGAAATTATCGAAAAAACGAGGTGGTGCATTTTCAGCAGCTAACCCAAAAGGCTGTTGTGACCGATCTGTCTAAAAACGGAAAGGAAATAGTAGGCAGTGAAGCTTTTGAAGTGCCTGCCCATGTGCAGGATATGGTAAGTGGTTATTACTTTCTGCGAACCCTGAATTATAAAAAGGTTAAAGCTGGAGATGTTATAGGAGTAGATGCCTTCTTCGATAAGGAGGTATATGACTTTAAAGTAAAGTTTTTAGGGCGGGAAAAGATCAAAACAGACATTGGTAAGATCAATGCTTTAGTGATAAGTCCGCTTTTGCCGGAGAACAGACTGTTTGTTGGAGAGAATGCCGTGAAAATCTGGCTTTCTGATGACGAACATAAAATTCCCTTAAAGATAAGGGCCAATATGTATGTGGGCGCCATTGAGGTAGATATCCGTAATTTCAATAAGGGAAACAAAAAGAAACGTTAAGCCATTGTTACCTCCGCTTTAATTAAGCTTAACACTGATGTAGTTTCTTGGGGGCTTGCTGAATTCCTGCTACTTTTAGGTAGCTTAATACAAGCATAAGCTTATGAAGCAACAATATAAAGTACTGTTAGTCGATGACGAGCCGGATATTCTGGAGCTGCTGCAGTATAACCTGGAGAAAGAAGGCTATAGCGTACGTACTGCGCTGAATGGGAAGAAGGGCGTAGAAGAAGCCAGGGCCTTTCAGCCCGACCTGGTGTTGCTCGATATTATGATGCCAGAGCAGGATGGTGTAGAAACCTGCCGGCAAATACGCGAGATACCCGAGATGCAGAACAGTTATGTTATTTTTCTGACTGCCCGGGCCGAAGAATACTCCGAGATAGCTGCTTTTGAAGTAGGCGCTGATGATTACATCATTAAGCCCATAAAGCCACGCGCCCTCATGAGCCGGCTGAGTGCCCTTTTTCGGCGAGAAACCAAAAAGAACAAAACCAGCAATAAGGTTACTATTGGTGATCTGGTGATTGACCGCACCAGCTACACGGTAAATGTTCGCCAGGAGCAGGTAATCCTGCCTAAAAAAGAATTTGAGCTCTTGTTTTTTCTGGCTCAGAACCCCCAAAAAGTCTTTAGCCGCGACGATCTGTTGCATAACATCTGGGGAACAGATGTATTTGTACTGGCCCGTACTGTAGATGTACACATTCGCAAAGTGCGTGAAAAGATCGGTGAAGGCTATATTACCACCGTAAAAGGGGTAGGTTATAAGTTTGAGCTGAATTAGTTCAGATTGGGTTGCTGAGGTTTCGCCGCTGTAGTGGTTGTTTTTTATTGCCTGGTATGGCTATCTTTGAGAATGGTTTTCCTCTAAAGATCAATGGCCATAGCCTGGAGCAACTGCCTGATTTTCCCGACCAAACATCTGTTACCAGCAACTAACAACCTATCATAAAAAATCAATGCAGCAGACTGCAAGAGCGGTAGCCATTCTGTTAGCCCTTTCGGTAGCAGGCATTACGGCAGCCTTTCTTTCGTTAATGGACGAAGATGCCACAAATTTGGCAGTGCTTGTTGCTTTTCTGGTTGCTTTTGCCGCTACCTATCTTTTGTCTTTTATTACGCTGGAGTTTTACATCTTTCGGGAGATCAACCGCATCAACGAAGTGTTGCATAAGCTCAAACGAAAAAAGGGGCTTGCTATTCTGGAAGAAGAAACCTCTAAAGGTTCTCAAAATCCACTGCGGCGCATTAACCAGGAGATTTTTAACTATGCCGAGCTAAAGCAGCGTGAGATAGAAGAGCTGAAGCGGATGGCAGATTTTAGGCGTGAGTTTCTGGCAGATGTATCGCACGAGCTTAAAACTCCCATTTTTGCTGCACAGGGCTATATCTACACCCTGCTAGATGGGGCCGTCAAAGACAAAACAGTCAGAACCAAATTTCTTCAAAAAGCAGCCAAAAGCCTGGATGGGCTGGATGTGCTGGTACACGATCTGCTTACGCTATCGCAGCTGGAGAATAAGCAGATCAACATGTACTTTGCCCATTTTAACCTGGCCGACCTTATCCGGGAGGTAATGGAGCAAATGGAAGGCAAGGCCGACAAGAAAGAGGTGCAGTTGCGGCTGGCCCCGGGTTTTCCCCAGCAGGCCTGGGTTTGGGCAGATAAACAGCGCATTCAGCAGGTAATTACTAACCTGGTCTCCAATGCCATTAAGTATTCTAAAGAGGATCCCCAGCAGGAGGCATGGGTAGAAGCGGAGATTCAGGAGGAGGGCGGCCGTATGAAAGTGCTCATCCGGGACAATGGCCAGGGCATTTCCGAGCAGCACCTGAATCGCATCTTCGAAAGGTTTTACCGGGTAGATAAAAGTAGGGCCAAGGTAAGTGGTGGTACCGGTTTGGGACTTGCTATTGTCAAGCATATTCTGGAAGCTCATAAGGCCAGCATCGATGTGCAGAGCGAAGTAGGAAAGGGCTCAGTATTTAGCTTCAGGCTTAAAAAGCGCAAGAACAAGGGTACGAGAGAAATACCGGCCGTCTCCATTGAATAAGGCGCAGCTCCTTCAGCACCAGGGCATTTCCTCAGCGGAAGGCTACTTTTCCATCAACACTTTTTCAGCCTATTACGTATGAAAGGAGCTGCCACCCTTATGCTGGCAGCTCTTTACTATATGGATACCGCAAGAATTATAGCTTTTATATTATTTATAGGCCTGCTTATTTTTATTTACTATCGCTGGGCTACCCGCAAAAAGAGGCTGGCCAAGCAAGCAATCAAAGAAGGCTTTCCCAAAGACTGGCGCCACCTGCTTGCCAGCAATGTAGCCTTTTATACCACACTGGACAGACGGCAAAAAAGGCATTTCGAGCAACGCATCTCTATTTTTCTGGCGCAGGCACATATAACAGGGGTAGAAACAGAAGTAGATGACCTCAGCCGCCTGCTCATTGCTGCCTCTGCCGTAATTCCTACCTGGGGGTTTAAAGACTGGGAATATCCAAACCTGGGAGAGGTGTATCTCACAGATGGTGCTGTGGCTGTGCATGAACCAGAGCCAGGCAGGCAGAATATTACGGCCGGACAGGTAAAGTCGCAGGGTAATCAGCATATGGTGGTGCTAAGCAAGCAGGCCCTGGTGCAGGGTTTTGCCAATCCTAAAGATAGTCGCAATGTGGGCCTGCATGAGTTTGCCCACCTGCTCGACGAACAGGATGGCAGCACCGATGGTCTGCCGGGTCACTACCTGACCGGGGGCCTTGCGGAAGCCTGGCAAACGGTGATTCAGGAAAAAACAGAACAGATTAAAAATGGAAAGGCGGAGATCAATCCTTACGGTGCTACTAATCAGGCAGAATTTTTTGCTGTCATGACTGAGTATTTCTTCGAAAGGCCTCGTAAATTGTTGCGCCTGCATCCGCAGCTGTATCGGTTAATGGCCCATATATTTAACCAGCACCCTGCCAAGAAGCTACCCCAGGTGGTAGAGACACCGGCAGAACCGGGCCGTAATGACCTTTGCCCCTGCGGAAGTGGTAAGAAATATAAAAAATGCTGTCTGGAAGAAGCCACGGCGTAGGCAGCAATGAAACCATTTTTGAACTATCCGGGTATAATAAGCGTCACAGCCACTGAACCTACTCTCACCTAACTCTTTTTACATGAAAAAATCAATCTTTATTGCGTTAGCCCTATGGCTTACTGTAGCCTCCTCTGTGTTCGGACAGTATACTTCTCAATCTATTAATGCTAAAAAAGGGAAGAACAAAGTATACAATACAGGCTGGGCTGATGGTGTGGTTTCAGCGGCCGGTATTGGATTGACCATTTGGGGTACCAAGATCCTGGGAGAAAAAGAAGGCCTTTCGCAGGAGTACCTGGACTGGGTCCTGGAAAATCCTGATGCAGCCAGAGCAGACATTCCAAAATTTGACCGCTGGGCGGCAGGCAATTATGATGCTGGCATTGCGAATCTTACCGATATTCCTTTTTACGGCTCCTTTACATTGCCTTTATTCTTTCTTGCCCATGAAAAAACCCGCAGCGATTTCGGCCAGATCGGCTTATTGTATGTAGAGACAATGTCCATTACGGGTAGCTTGTTTACGCAGGTGGCCGGTCGTACAGAACGGAACCGCCCGCTGGTTTATGCTACTACAGACAATGAGCACCGCCACGATAGAAAAGCCGAGAACTCTTTCTTTGCCGGTCATACGGCTGCTACGGCAACCGCCACTTTCTTTGCTGCCAAAGTATTTAACGATTACTTTCCAAAAAGTCGGGCTAAGCCTTATGTATGGGCAGGGGCTGTTATTATTCCTGCAGTGGTAGCCTATGGAAGGCTGGAGGCAGGCAAACACTTTTTAAGCGATAACCTGATTGGTTATGGCATTGGCGCCACTGTTGGTATTCTGGTGCCGCAGCTGCACAAGATCAGTAAAAACAGAAACTATACGCTGTTGCCTATTACTGGCCCATACGATGGTTTAGCCTTTAGCTACCAGTTCTAGGCTGGAATTAAAACTGTCCATAAGAAAAATGGTACAGGGCAGATTATGGTTCTTAGCTGATAGCCTTGCAGGCTTTACATATGATGAAAGTCTCCCCTTATATGTTGAAAGCATCCTTTTAGGGATGCTTTCAACATTTCATATACCCGCTGCCTCTCCTATTGCGTTAGCTTCACAACAACAATAAGCCTATCATAAATGGGTAAGGTCTGCCAGTTGGTCCAGAAGCCAGCCGGTTATGCTGTAGCGAGGTCGGGTAGCCGGCAGTACCTCATGTTCCAGCAGGTCGCTGCGAAAGCAAATCAGGCGACCGGCAACTGGCAGTACATCTTTAACTGTTTCTGTGCCCCCTTCTTCCGGCAGGTAGAGGCGCAGCTCGCCGCCGTGCTCCGGCAGCCAATCTTCGTTCAGGTATAGAATAACCGAAAGGCGCCGGTGGTCGTTCTGGCGGAACTGATCGAGGTGTCGCTGGTAGCGCTTGCCGGGTGGGTAAACGGTGTAATGAACTTCAGAATCTTTCAGGCTTAGGTACAGGGTACGGTTTATGTAGCCCATCATTACCTTAAGCTTGTTCAGGTATGCCTGTGTAACCGGTGCCACCTGCTCTGGTTCTATCCAGCGAATTAAGTCTCCCCGGATGCTGCGGTTTATCTGATACTCCTGACCAGTGCCAATACCAGCTTTGCGCAGCCTTCCGTTCTCTTCGTGCCGGTCTATGATAGCCCTTATTTCAGTGCATGCAGTCAGCGAAATAAAATCATCCATGATGGCATAGCCATCTTCGGCCAGCCGGTCAACCAGTGACTCGAACGCTGTTTCCAGCAGTGCCGGATCTTCTGTGTAGGGTATATTGTCCATATGAGGACGCAGGCTTGGAAAAGAACCCAACAAAGCTACGTGCCCTGTGGCTGCTTGTTGCTACGCTACACATAATAATTTTTTCGGCGCTGCATTGTTTCGTTCAGGATGATTGCCTCCTGCAGCAGCTGTCTGATTTCTGTTTTGGGTATCTGGCTGCCTGTCGGGATCTTCAGCAGGCGTACTTCCTTTCCTTTGCCTTCTAAAAGCCCCTGTTCATTGCTCAACAGGGCACCCCGGCAAAAGCCCATTACCACACAGCCCGGCTGCGGATTAAAATAGCATAACAGCCCCTGGTAGGCATAAAATGGAATTTTCCATTTAATGGCTTCTTCAACTGCCGGCGCAGCATCCAGAACAATAAGCCGCAGCTCGTGTAGGATCTGGCCCTGCTCCGGGGTACAACGGTCAATAAAAGTTAAAATCTGTTCCATGGGCGTAATGGTGCATGCGAGAACAAACCAGGAACCGCTGTAGCGGATTAGGCTGTACTAAAATAACAAATTGAACAAAAAGAAGAACGCTTGTTTGTATTAAATAACAGAAGCACCCAACTTTGGCCCGTCTATGAAACAACCATCGCTGAAAGACCTGATTATTTTTGAAAATGAGCACTACCTGCTGCTCAACAAGCCGGCCTTTGTGGCTACGCTCAATGATCGGAACGATCCCAATAACCTGCTGGATTGGGTGCGGGAGCTGGTGCCCGATGCACAGGCGTGCCACCGGCTGGATAAAGAGACCAGCGGTTGTCTGGCCTTTGCCAAAAATCCCGATGCATACCGACACCTGGCCATTCAGTTCGAGAAACGCAAGGTGCAGAAAGTTTACCATGCTATTTCAGATGGCTTGCATGAGTTCAGGGAAGAGCGTGTGTTGTTACCCATTCTGCAACTCAACAATGGTTTGGTAGTCATTAACCGGCTGGAGGGCAAGCAGGCCGAAACTATTTTCAACACCCAGGAAGCCTACCGTGCTCATACATTAATAGAGTGCAGGCCAGTGACGGGCCGTATGCACCAGATCCGCATACACCTAAAAACGCTGAACGCGCCCATTAGCGGCGATGATGCTTATGGTGGTAAGCCGCTGCTGCTAAGCGATATAAAACGCAACTATAATTTAAAGAAAGAGGCAGAGGAACAGCCACTTATCAAGCGGGTGGCGCTGCATGCTTTTTCGTTGTCTTTCGAAAATCTAGACGGAAAAATGCTTAGTGTGGAAGCGCCTTACTTCAAAGATTTTTCTGTTGCCCTGAAGCAACTAAGTAAATACCGCTAAGTATTAGGCAATTAGGTGATTTTCAAAATATTGCCTACATTTGCAAATTCAAACGGGATTCTCTATCTTTGTGTCCCTTTTTGTAGGGTTGTTGTATTAATTCTAATTCGTCTAAACGTGGATACGCTTAGTTACAAATCTGCTTCGTTGAACAAGGCAACTGTCCAGAAAGATTGGGTGGTAGTAGATGCTACCAACGCAGTTCTGGGCCGTGTGGCCAGTGAGATAGCCAAAATTGTTCGTGGAAAACACAAACCTGGCTACACCCCGCATGTTGATTGCGGCGACAATGTAATCGTTATCAATGCTGACAAGGTAAGACTTACCGGTCGCAAACTGACGGAGAAAGTGTACGTGCGTCACACCGGCTACCCCGGCGGACAGCGTTTTGCTACTCCTCGCCAGCTAATGGACAAGAATCCGGCATTGGTTATAGAAAAAGCTGTTAAAGGCATGCTGCCCCGCACACGCCTGGGCCGTGAGCTCTTCCGCAACCTCTATGTATATGGTGGTGCAGAGCATCCGCATGCTGCGCAACAGCCTAAAGAAATTAAATTTTAAGTAAGGATTGGATATGATCAATACCATCGGTAGACGCAAAACATCTGTTGCTCGCCTGTACATGAACGACGGTAGCGGCAAGATTACCGTGAACGATCGGGACCTGCCTGTTTATTTCCCGACCGAGGTTCTTCAAACTATCGTAAAGCAGCCCCTTGCTAAATTAGAGGTTGCTGCTAATTATGACATTAACATCAATGTAGACGGTGGCGGCATTAAAGGACAAGCGGAAGCAATTCGCATGGCCATTGCCCGGGCACTGGTTGAAGTTGATGCAGACAACCGCCCTGAACTGAAAAAAGAAGGCTTTTTAACCCGTGACCCACGCATGGTAGAGCGTAAGAAATACGGTCGTGCAAAAGCTCGCAGAAGATTCCAGTTCAGCAAGCGTTAATATTTATACCTTCTTTGTAATCATTTATAATGGCTGAAATAACCTATAAAGACTTACTGGATGCTGGTGTTCACTTCGGACACTTAACGAGAAAGTGGAATCCAAAAATGGCCCCGTACATCTTCATGGAGAAAAACGGGATCCACATCATCGACCTTAATAAAACCTTAGCAGCTCTTGACGAAGCATCCAACGCTGTTAAAGGAATCGTTCGCTCTGGCAAAAAAATTATGTTTGTTGCCACCAAAAAGCAAGCGCAGGACATCGTAAAGCAGGAGGCTGACCGCCTTAAAATGCCTTTCGTAACCGAGCGTTGGCTAGGTGGTATGCTAACTAACTTTGCTACAATCCGCAAGTCTCTCAAGAAAATGTCTAACCTGGACAAAATGATGAAAGACGAGCAGACTGTGAAGAACATTGCAAAACGTGAGCGCCTGATGATTGGCCGCGAGCGTGAAAAACTGGAGCGTGTACTGGGCGGTATTGCCGACCAAAGCCGTATGCCAGCTGCATTGTTTATTGTAGACATCAAGCGCGAGCATATCGCTGTTAAAGAAGCTAAGAAGCTGAACATTCCTGTATTTGCCCTGGTCGATACCAACTCTGATCCATCCGAGGTAGATTATCCAATCCCTGCCAATGATGATGCGTTCAAATCTATCAGCCTGCTGGTGAAAGCGTTTGGCCAGGCCATTGAAGAAGGTCTGCAAGAACGTAAGAAAGACAAGGAAGAAACTAAGCTGAAAGAAGACGAAGCTGAAAAGCGTGCCGTAGACGAAGGCGAAGAAACAACAACTGAAGCATAACAATCCTGCATACAACCTGTTACAAAAATTGAACACTGATTCCGGTTGGTGTTCAATTTTTGTTTCACCCAAAGAGTAAAAGATAGCGGATGGAGAGAAGCCAGCATTATTTTTTCTGCAGCTACAACTTTTAGTTGATGGCGGTTTCTACTCTTTTTTATCTTTGCAACGCATTTTTATAACCCAAAATATTTTATTGTAATGGCTATTACCGCACAAGATGTAAACAAGCTCCGTCAGATGACCGGCGCCGGCATGATGGACTGTAAAAAAGCACTTACCGAAGCCAACGGAGATTTTGAACTAGCGATTGATAATCTGCGCAAGAAAGGTCAGAAAGTATCTGCCAGCCGTGCAGACCGTGAAACCTCAGAAGGAGCTGTTTTTGTGCAAACCAATGGAGATGCCTCCGAAGGTGTACTCGTGGCACTAGGTTGCGAAACAGACTTTGTAGGTAAAAATCAGGACTTTCAGCAGCTGGGCCAGACCATTCTGGAGATTGCTGTTAAAAACAAGCCTGCAGACAAAGAAGCCCTGAAGCAGGCAAAAACCAGCACAGGCCTTACTATAGAAGAGAAAATTACTGAGCTGGTAGGTAAGATCGGTGAGAAAATTGAGATCCTGGCTTACGAGCGCATGAGCGGCGAGAAGGTTGTTCCATATATACACTCCAACAACAAACTGGGTGTAATGGTAGCCCTGAGCACCGTAGGTGGAGAGTATGAAGATGCTGGTAAATCTGTAGCCATGCAAATTGCCGCCATGAATCCAGTAGCAGTAGACCGCAGTGGAGTAGATGCTTCTACCATTGAACGTGAGCTGGAAATAGCCCGCGATCAGGTGCGTGCAGAAGGCAAGCCAGAAAATATGATAGACAAAATTGCCCAGGGTAAGCTTAACAAGTTCTACAAAGACAACACCCTGCTGGAACAGCAATTTGTAAAAGATAACAGCTTAACGGTTGAGAAATACCTGGATAGTGTAAACAAAGGTATGACAGTAACCAAGTTTAAGCGCGTGCAAATAGGCTAAGCTTAGTCCTATATTGGTATGAGTTTATTTAAGCCAGACCCCCACAGGGTCTGGTTTTGTTTTGGGTGAATGACCAACTTGTGTAGCTTTTTAAACAATTAGTCCTACTTTTTGCTTTATATCAAATAGTCAACCAAAACTTATACCTATGTTACGTTGGATTGTTATTTTTCTAGTTATCGCCCTGATAGCGGCCATCTTTGGATTTGGTGGCATCGCTGCAGGCGCCGCAGAAATTGCTAAGATCATTTTCTACATCTTTCTGGTATTCCTGGTAATTTCTGTAATCATGCACCTGGTAAGGGGGCGTTAAAGGACTTGCCTTTAAACATAATAAGCCCCGGCTATTCTTTAGCCGGGGCTTATTATGTATTGGTATAGTGCTATAAGTATAAATACAAACTTCAGAGCTGATTACAGCCGTAAATTTTTCTATACTCCAGCGCTAAAGCATATTGGGGAAAGGTAAGCGGTAAGAAATAAAGAACTGCTTGCCATTTATTTCTACTGCCTTTTTCGCATTCACTTTGTTGATGAGCGAAAGCAGTTCCTTATAATGCTTTTTATCCAGGTAAACACTGTAGAGCTTTTCTGAGCGCCAGACAGTTTCTGAAGATTTTAGGTTTGGCCAGCTGGCAGGCCAGCGGAGCGGCTGTTCTGTAGCGCTTTCATGATCACTCACCAGTACCTCTATTTTTTCCGGCAGCCATTCCAGGGCCTGGCTATCCTCATATGCGATTAGCTTGTCGTAAACTTTCAGGAAAGCAGCAGGAGTATTCGCCCGGGCAGTGGTATCATTGCGCAGGTCGCCGTAAACCCGTTTTACCAGAAGGGTATCGAAATTAAGCACTAACTCTACCGTAGGCTGGTTTTTTGCCTGGGTGACAGCAGTGTCCAGCGGCAACTGGATAAGATCTTCTGAAATGAGCAGGCTGCCAATAAATTCCTGTTGCTGCTCCTTGGCCATGCGGGTAAGGTAGTAGCGGCTGTTCTCCTTCTTTGTTTGTTTATATATAATCTGCCCCCCCTCGTAAAGGGCAAAAGTGGGTACATCGGCGCCGGCAATCATACCGGTTGGGTCAGACTCTGTAAGGATCAGGAGGGGTTGCCCGTAATCAGCATTAATTTGCTGCTGAGCCTGCACCGCAGCTATAGAGAAGAGCAGGAGCAGGAAAGGGAGAATCTTTTTCATTATTTAAATTATTGCACGATGGCAAAGGAGTTGAGTAGGTTACGTTCAAATCAGCTTTGTATACGTAATAACAGAGTTTTTGACTAAAAAGTACCACACTTGCCGCAGACAAATAGCTGTAAGGCACAAAAATGAAAATCCCCCTGCTTCCAGGGGGTTTCATTTAATATATCTTGTCAAAAGCCTGGTGGAGCTATCACAGCGCAGTTGCAGCGGATTAGCTGCCCCACCTCAGTTTGAGCATTGAGCAGCTCAACTATTCATAATATCTTCTATCTCATCTGCTTCAACAGGAATGTTTCGCATTAGATCAAAAGTACCATTTTCCTGAATCACCACGTTGTTTTCCAGCCGTATCCCAAAGCCTTCTGCGGGGATGTAAATGCCGGGTTCTACGGTAAAGACCATGCCGGGCTCAAACTTTCTGTATAGGCGCCCATAATCATGCACATCCAAACCAAGGTGGTGGCTGGTGCCATGCATAAAATATTTTTTGTACGCCGGTTTGTCCGATGTCTGCTTTTGTACTTCTTCGCGGGAGATCAGGTTGAGCTTTAGTAACTGCTCAGTCATGATTTCGCCTACCTGCTTATGGTATTCCGATATGCTGTTGCCAGGTCGCAGCAGCTTGGTGGCTTCGCGCTTAACAAACAGCACGGCTTCGTATACCTCGCGCTGGCGTTTGGTAAAACGACCATTTACAGGGATGGTACGTGTCATGTCTGCATTGTAATTAGCATAATTTGCGCCCACATCCATCAGCAGCAGATCACCATCTTTACATGCTTTGCTGTTCTCTATGTAGTGCAGCACGTTAGCGCTGGCGCCACTGGCAATTATAGGGGTATAGCCAAAACCGTTGCTGCGGTTGCGCAGAAATTCGTGGATGTACTCTGCTTCTATTTCATATTCGGTTACACCGGGCTTCACGAACTTCAGCACCCGTCTAAAGCCTTTTTCGGTAATGTCGCAGGCAGTTTGCAGCAGTTCTATCTCGGCGGGCTCTTTGATGGCGCGCAGGTGATGCATGATAGGGGCAACACGCTCGTACTTGTGCAGCGGGTATTTTTGCTGGCACCAATTAATAAAGCGCATGTCGCGTGTTTCAGTGGTTGAGCTGTTGCGCAGGTGTTCGTTTGTGTTGAGGTAAACGTGCTGTGCTTCCGCCATCAATGTATTGAAGACCTGCTCCAGCTCAGAGAGCCAGTAGACACTCCTGATACCAGCGGTCTCCAAAGCTTCTGCTTTGGTGTATTTATGTCCTTCCCAAATAGCAATTAGCTCACTGGTCTCCCGCAGGAACAGCACTTCCCGAAACTTTTCTTCGGGATGATCCGGAAATACCATCAGCACACTCTCCTCCTGGTCTATGCCGGAGAGGTAGAAAATATCCGTGGCCTGCCGGAAAGGCATGGTGCCATCGGCACTGGTAGGCATAATATCATTGGAGTGAAAAACTGCCAGGCTGCCGGGTTTAAGCTGAGAAGCCAGTTTACGCCGGTTGTTTACAAACAATTCCTTATTGATGGGGAGGTAACGCATAATTGATAAAGATAGATAAGCTAATTCTTTCGGGTGGGTAAATGTAAAAAAAGGAGATGGGGAGGCCAAAGATCCACAGATAGAAATTCTGAATAGGAGAATTTCGATAAGGTGTGCAGGTAACTACCTGATGCTGGCTACGTAGAGTTAAACAAAACCGTAGTAACTACAAAGGATCTAATTATAGTCAATAATCAATTTTTTAAACCAAAACATAAAAAAAATGAACCCTAACATACGTTCCGCAGCCCATTCGGCTCGGTCTCACGCACCAGAGTGGATAGATACTTATGCCCGTATTGGTATTGCTTCGAAAGGAGCCGTGTATTTATTGATAGGCATACTGGCAGCAATGGCAGCCTTTGGCGAAGGGGGTAATATCAGCGGCGGACAACAGGGTGTCTTCAAATGGGTGCTAGAGCAGCCTTTTGGACAAATTTTGCTTGGGCTCGTAATCATCGGCCTGTTAGGCTATGTAGGATGGCGTATGATTATGGCCTTTAAAGATCCCGATGGCTATGGGACTGATGCCAAGGCGCTGGTAAAACGAGCCGGCTTTTTCTTCAGTGGCCTAACTTATCTATTTTTTGCTTTCTCGGCTGCTCGTTTGTTGCTTCCGGAAGTTTTAGGCAGTGGCTCTGGAGGCGGGGGCGGACGTGAAATGCTAATCGCCAAAGTCTTAAGCCAGCCATTTGGTCAGGTGCTGATTGGTATTTTTGCTGCTATTGTAATAGGAAAGGGCATTTTTCAATTATATAGAGGCATTACGGGAAAATTCAAAGGTCATGTGAATGAAAGAACCATGAGTCACAGGGAGCATGAGATATACACCCGGGCGGGTCGCATAGGGTATGTTGCCCGGGGTATTGTATTTGCTATTCTGGGTTATTTTTTGATAAAAACTGCAATACAGTCAGATCCAAGTGAAGCTGGTGGAACCGGCGAGGCACTTAGCTTCCTGTCTGGTAACGGAGGCCCTTACATCCTGGCTGCTGTTGCACTTGGCCTGGCAGCATACGGCATATTTATGTTTGTTAAATCAAAATTTCGCTATATCCCTAATGTGCAGGTTTAAGCCAACCCTATATGGGTGGAGGCTACGATAAACCTACCTACATAATAAGTGAAAAGGCTGCCCTTACGGGCAGCCTTTTTTATTTTTTGATGTGGATGGGATTGATGATAATCTATGCTGGGCTACTTCACACGCCAGATGATGTACCTGCGATTGCTGAGCCTACTCGTTCACTACGTTCTTATATACCTCCATAAGGTTGTGCGCCACATGCTGATCTTCGAAGAGCAGCGAATGAGCAACTCCGTCAATAATCATTTTGGTAGCCATGGTAGCATTGTTGATAATGCGCAGAATGGCATCTGCCAGCTCCTCGGGATCGTTCGGGTTGATGTAGATCGAATGGGGACCGCCAGCTTCTGCAAAGCAGGAGCCTTTGCTGGTAATAACGGGTACACGGCTGCAAAGCGCCTCCAGGATGGGGATACCAAAGCCTTCAAAAACAGAGGGGTATACAAACATCTGGCTTAGCTGATAGATCTTTGGCAGATCCTCAAAGGGAACGTTGTGCAAGAAATGGACCTGGTCCAGCAGGTTTTCCTTGCGTGCGTAGGCAACCAGCTGTTCTTTGTAAGGGGTTGCTTTGCCCACCAATACCAGGGGGAGCTGCAGCTTATTCTTTAGCTGAGCCATGGCCTGCAGAATAAGCATAACATTTTTGCGAGGCTCCAGGGTGCCTACATTCAGAATAAAATCCTGAGGTAGCCCATATTTGGAGGCCACCCGGTCCAGTACATAAGAATCGTACTCTTCTCTAAAACTTGGATGACAGCCTTGGTACACGACTTCTATTTTATGTGTTGGAACATGATAAAACTCAATCAGATCCTGGGCAGTTTGCTCACTGATGGCAATAACCTTGTCAGCAGTTTTGCAAGCACTTTTGGTTTTTTGTTTATAGATCGCCAGGTCAATCAGGTTGTACAGGTGCGGATACCGCAAAAAAAGCACATCATGTATGGTTACTACCTGGCGAACGCTCCTGTCATTGGACAAGGGCAACTCGTTGCTAAGCCCGTGCAACAATTGTACGCCATCTCTGGCAGCGGTTTTGGTAAGTCCATAACTGCGCCAGACCGCACTTAAACCCGGCATGGCCATGGCCCCTGCTGGCTTTTTTACGGCCACCGATTGCTGCTCAAGAATAGGCTGCAGTTCTGGATGCACCCGCTCTTGCTGCGGAGTGTACAGCAGGTAATCGTTGTCCGGAAAAAATTCTGTAAGTGTACGTATAATAAAACGGCTGTAATTCCCCAACCCTGTATAGTTGAGAAAGGCACGTTTGGCATCAAAACCTATTTTCATATCCAAATTTTCACAACCGCTGCTGATGCCTATTAAGCTTGCCGATTTGTTTAGCCAGGCTCCCGCAGCAGGGCCGCTAAGCTACTAATTTTTGATAATCCTTCCCGCAAGAGAGACATCAAAGTAATAAAGCATCTGGCTCGTTAGTTTGTTTAAGATCTGTCGTAAATACTTATGCTGATGCCTGACCATGAGGGCTTTTTCTGTATATAATTTCCTATCTTTGCAATCTTCATGATGCAAGACTTCTATCTGCACGAGCTTTCCAACGGTATTCGAATAGTCCATAAGCAGGTCGTGCATACAAAAATTGTGCACTGCGGGTTTATACTAGACATTGGTAGCCGCGACGAAAAGCCTTACCAGCAAGGTTTGGCCCATTTTTGGGAGCATATGGCTTTTAAGGGTACCCTTAAACGAAAAGCCTTCCATATTCTTAACCGTCTCGATGCTGTTGGCGGCGAGCTTAACGCTTATACCACCAAGGAAAAAATCTGCTTCTATGCCTCTGTGCTGGACAGCTACATGGAAAATGCCCTGGAGCTCCTCACAGATATTACCTTCCATTCTACTTTTCCCGATAAGCAGATTGAAAAGGAGCGCAGCGTAATTCTGGAAGAGATGTCGATGTATGAGGATTCTCCGGAAGATGCCCTGCAGGATATTTTCGATACACTGGTGTACCCAGACCATTCACTTGGCCACAATATTCTGGGTACCACAGAAACGCTTAAGAGCTTTAAACGCGAACATTTTCTGGAGTTTGTGCAGCAGAACCTGGACAGCGGCAGAATAATTTTTTCCTGTGTAGGCAACATCACACAAAAAAAAGCCATTAAGCTGGCAGAAAAATACCTGGGCGAGCTGCCTGCATATCGGGCAGAGCGCCAGCGCCTGTCTTTCAATGGCTATACACCTGTGCATCAGGTGCTGGAGCGCAGCATTATGCAGGCCCATTACGTTATGGGCCGGCCGGCATTTGCGCTCACAGACGAACAGCGCCTCCCTTTCTTTATGCTTACCAACATCCTGGGTGGTCCGGCCAATACCAGCCGCCTGAACATGGCCCTGCGCGAAAAACGGGGGTATGTCTACAATGTAGACGCTTCTTACACGCCCTATACCGATACCGGGTTGTTCAGCATTAGCTTCGCTACAGAACCTGGCCAGCTGCCAAAAAGTATTAAGCTGATAGAGCAGGAGTTCCGCAGGCTCATCGATAAGCCTTTGGGCACCCAGCAGCTGCACGCAGCCAGAGAACAGCTTATTGGCCAGCTGGCCATGGCAGAAGAAAATAATGCCAGCCTTATGCTGATGATGGGCAAGAGCATCCTGGACATGGACCGTATTGAGTCCCTGGAAGATATTTTTCAACGCATTCGCCAGATTAGAGCAACAGAACTTCAGGGGCTGGCCGGCGAAATGCTGCAGCCCCAGGTATTCAGCAGTTTAACCCTGCACCCTGCTAAATAAACACAGGCAAAATCTGCCCAAAAGCAGTGCTGCCTGATTATCTTCGTCTTGTATTAATTTTCTGAAGATTAATAGGTTTGGGCCCACGAGAAATTTTACCTTTGCTAATTCCAGCTAGGCTGTTTTGCCGGCAGTGGACCACAGCCGCGTCGGTCGGTAAATTATAATAACCTCCCCACTATGGAGTTTATAGAAAAAGAGCTACAGGCGTATGTAGAAAGCCATACCTCGCCAGAGGATAAGCTTTTGCAGCAAATTAACCGCGATACCCATGCTTACATTCTGTTGCCCAGGATGTTGAGCGGGCATTTGCAGGGGCGCCTTCTGGCTATGCTGGCACAGATGATAAAGCCACGGGCAGTGTTAGAGATCGGAACTTATACCGGTTATTCTGCGCTTTGCCTGGCGGAAGGGCTGCACCCGGAAGGGGTGCTCCATACCATAGACATTAACGAAGAGCTACAGGACCGGGTGCAGGCTTATTTTGATCAGTCGCAGGCAGGGGCGCGTATCCGGTATCACATTGGCAATGCACTGGAGATCGTGCCTCAGCTACAGGAGGCATGGGAGCTGGTGTTCATAGACGCCGACAAGCGTAATTATACTGCTTATTACAAGCTCATCATTGAGCAGGTGGCGCAGGGAGGGTACATTATAGCAGACAATGTGCTCTGGAGTGGCAAGGTGGCGCAGGCAGATAAAAACGATAAGGATACAGAAGCCCTGCGCATGTTTAACCGTATGATTCAGGAAGATGAACGGGTAGAAAATGTTTTACTGCCTGTTCGGGATGGGTTGATGATAATCAGGAAAAAATGAGTTTCATGTTAAGCAATCGCTTTTGTGCATTACTGTTGATGGCCATCTGGCTGCTGGTGCTTCCCCTTATGGCACAGGAGCCCGAAAAAATGCCGGTGCCGCAGGTGCCTAACACCATTCGCTTTGCGGATATTACCCTGCACCTTACCGACCAGGCCCGCCGGGACATTCAGGCCGATGTAGATGCACTCTACCGGAGCCCGAAATATTTTAACATGAAACTGGAGCGGGTAGATATGTACCTGCCCATCATAGAACCTATTTTTGCCGAGCATGGCATCCCCGATGATCTGAAATACCTGGTGATTCAGGAAAGTGCCCTTATTTCCGATGCTATCTCAAGCTCTAATGCCGTAGGCTTCTGGCAGTTTAAAGAAAGCTCTGCCACAGAAGTAGGCATGCGCGTAGACCGCCAGGTAGACGAACGCATGAATATTGTTTCCTCTACGATAGGCGCAGCAAAATACCTGAACCGCAGCAACGCTACTTTTGATAACTGGCTTTACTCGCTGCAGTCTTACCAGATGGGGCTGGGCGGTGCCAGCAGGGCGCTGAACAAACGTTACTATGGTGCGCGTGAATTAAAGATAGAAGGCAATACCTACTGGTATGTCAAGAAATTTATTTCTCACCTGGTAGCTTTTCGCGATGCAGTGGGCAAACAACCCCGCAGCCTGATGCTCTATCAGTATAAAGCTGCTGCCAACAAAGACCTGCAGAGCATTGCCAGGGAATTTAATGCCGAGCCTGATCTGCTAACTGAGTACAACAAATGGCTTAAAACTAACCGGGTGCCCGAAGATAAGGCTTATGTTGTGATTGTGCCCTTGCGCATAGAAGAGGCGCCCAACCTGCTCGCAGAAAACGGACCTGAGGGCGGGGAGAACAACAACCAGGCACTGGAAGATCAGCAATTTGGCCAAAAGCAAACAGAACCCGAGGTGCCAACGGCAGTGCGGGATAAAATTGTTATTACCAAGGTAAATGGCATAAGAGCCATAGTGGCCCGTCCTGGAGATAATGCCAGAGAGCTGGCCAAAGCCGGCAATATTTCAGTAGCGAACTTCCAAAAGTTTAACGATATCCGGCCGGGAGATGCCCTGAAGGCAGGTCAGGTATACTATCTTAAAAAGAAGAAAAAGAAAGCCAGTGTTTACCGGCACGTATTAGCATCGGGAGAAAGTCTGTGGGATGTCTCACAGAAGTACGGGGTGCGCATGGATAAACTGCTGCAGAAAAACAGAATACGACAGGCGAGTGCTGTAAAACCGGGTCAGGTTATCTGGTTGCGGTACATTCGCCCGGCGAACGAACCTGTAGCCTATGAAGCTGT
>JASLAE010000037.1 GCA_030147305.1 Cesiribacter sp. | reverse complement strand
GTACCCTCCGCAAAAAGTGGTTGAAAACATTCATTGGTTGCAGCAGGCAGATCTTCAGAGCAAGGGCATTTCAGGGGGGAGCATTTCAGACGGGCAAATCTTAAAGGAGCTGGTGTACAGGTTATTACATTAAATACCAATACTGCTTTTAAAACCTCCTAAAAGGGTTTTAATCCAATAGTTGACAATCGAGCGTTTTTCGTCGCGTTTTACTTCAATTTCTCCGGAACGGATACTGTTATCTTTATTATCCAGCGTGTTGCTGCTGTGCACAAACACATTGGCAACACTGGAGGCTATTCTTCGAAAGAGTCCGCCAGGTTTGCCTGTTTTCTTGTTAACAAGCGCTACCCTTAAATCATCATAGACAAACTCCATACTGCCTTCAGCCACCTCTGCATCTGCAATTACCTTAAAGTTGATCCTGTCTAACTGACCGCTTCTGATGCTGATGAAAGAAGTTTTTTCCAGGATTGGATTAAAGTCAGCCAGTGCCATCTGGTCCAGACTGCCATAATATACATGCTGATTGGTTGTATCACCCATGGGTATTTCAAAATAAGCCTGCAGATGTCCAGTACCCATGAGATCGAAATTAGTACTCAGGGTAGTAACATAGCCAGAATTTAGCACGGTAGGGTAGTTGGAGATGGTATCTGCATGCAGATATAGATTTGTCAGGTCAATAAATCCCTCTTCAGGCGCCCCTTTTACACGTTCTGCATAGGCCAGATAACCGTTTGTTAATTCAGTTTCACGAATCATTATATCCATTTTGCTGTCTCTCAGCAGCGTTTGGGGCATCAATGATCTTTTCTTATCTGGGAAAGGTTGTCGCTTATCCCGATAGATGTACATGTTGAAGCCATCCAGATGCAACTTATTAGCCTCCAGTGTATTATCATGAAAGAGTTTCCGCAGATTTAAACTATCCAGTACCAGCCTTCTATTTCTTAATATAAACTGATCGGTTTCATATCCCTTAGCCACTGCAAATGCATCTTTGTCCAGCGCCGGTGTTATGCGTAAGGAATCTGCCCAAAGCTGCTGCTTACCTGTACTAATGCCTATTTCTTTGGCTTCAATTTCATAGAAACCACCATTGGTAAAGGCCCTATAGTTTTTCATACCGGCCTCGAGATTATCTGTATACAGAATACGCTCCTGATTAAACTGCTGCAGACTATCGTAGTGAAAACCAGCAGCATTTACATAAATTTTGTTCAGCTCAAATCGGCTTGTATCATCAGCACTATTTTTTTGAAATATTACAGTACCATCTGTAAGCCTTATACTATCCATTTTTATAAGGTCAAGCATATTGCTTTTTGCTGCCTTTGATTCAACAGCAATCGGAGCATTTGCCTGGGTAGTTGCTTTAAGCAAATGAATAGTAGGGCTTAGCACCCATAGCTGTTCCAGCAGAAAAGTATCTTTCGTGAGTTTAGCATAATTGAAACCTTCAAGCCTGATGGTAGGCACTTTTGCATAGATGAGATCCTGATCAGTGATGTCAAGTTTCTGCGCATCGGGATATACCTGTAAATTTTGTGCTATTACAAGGCTATCTTTTGCAGAGAAATTAATGTTACCCGCTTCAACCCAGTGAATACTGTCGGGCATAAGGCGTTTCCAGTCTATTAGTTTTACTTCCAGATTGTCTGAGAAGAACGGTTTTGCACCGCTTGCTACAGTTGCAGGCGTGATGGAGAAGTTAGTAACTTTTGCCTCTACTTCCGGAAAAGACACCTCTACTGGTTTATCCTGACCGTATTGAATGTATTTAAGACTTGCACCACTGACTACAGCCGATTCGATCTGCATAAGATTTAACCCTGCAGAAAGTAATTCCGGTAAACTCCGCGGATCTTTTACTTTTAAACTCTGGCCTGTCTGAAATTTCCTGATTTCGATATCTGGATTCAATACATCCAGCCGCGTGAGCTTAAACTCTTCTTTTTCAAAAATGTCGTCGAATGCAATGCCTACCAGCACAACCTCAGGCACGGTTATCTGATAACGGAAGGCTGTGTTGATAGCACTACTGGATATACCCGGTACAGGTCCCAACTTTACATCTGAAGCCCGAATCAAATTATTTCGAGTAGAAAGATCAAGATTTCCTGCAGTGATCTGATGCACTTTATCGGGCAGGAGCCAACGGTATTCGCCAATATGCACCTGAATATCTTCAGCATAAAAGAATCTTTTCACGTCGGTTACCGTGGAACTGTCTACCAGAAAATCACTGACGGAGACTGAAATATTATCCAATATATGGCTTTGCTGCTTTTCCCCATTAAACCTCGTCTCCGTAGTAATGGTGCCTTGTTCCAGTTTAACCAGCCCAACACTCAAATGCTGTAAGAAGGGTGAAATGGATTCGTAAAGACTTAGTTTAGGAATAATAGACTTAGCCTTTTTATTATTTTTGCTTTTACCGGGCAGCTGAAAATAGGTAAGCTTTGGAGCAGCCGCTACAATGCTGTCTATGTGAAGGTGCTCCTGATAATAGGCTTTGTCAAAATCCAAACCGCTGATTTTAACAGCAGGAAATGTAAATGATACAATCCCTTTTTTCCCCTCCAGGGCAAGGCTTGCTTCGTTCAGGGCCTGGTCAGCATGGTTAAGCTGAACGTCTATAGCAGAGATTTGCTGGTCTGCAGTAGAAGCTTCCACCATTGCAGCCTGTAGCTGATATCTTTCATCGGGTAAATCTGCCACAAAGTTCTCTGCACTTACGGATACCGCATCAGCAAAAAATAATTGCTTGGGATTACGGGATGTATACCCGTCGAACCTGAAATTATCTATTGCTACAGAGGCACTGGGAGTGTTAAGCTCAAGTGTTCCGTTTGGTGTATAAAAAGCAGTAAATATTTCTGCATCAGAAAGGCGCAGTGTTTTTACATTCACTTCTTCAATAAAATTTTCCATTAGTCCATATAGCACACGGCTATGGACAATTCCCTGGCTTTGGGATCCCTTCTTCTCAACACGACCTGCAAAATGAACTTTTGGGTTTGGCAGCACTACTTCCTGCACTACCAGTTTCTTGCTCAGGTAAGATTGTAATATATCTACACCATTCAGCTCTAAAAAAGGGACTTCTATGTTCAGCAGCGTGTTGTTCTCTATGCGTTGTAATTCTCTAAAAGGATAGGTGTAACCTGGTAAGTTGCTGATACTGATGCCTGCTATGGCAATCCGGTCTTTTAACGTGGAGACAGAAATTGAAGCAACATTCACTGTATGCAGACCGTCAGGCATTTTATGCATGTAATCCGTAATTTCCACGTCAAAATTATCTGCATAAAATAGCTTATTCAGATAGAAGGCGCTGGTGGAATCAATCATCAGGTTCCATAGATAGGCATGGCGAATGTTGGTATTAAATACCTCCACACTGTCTTGTATGGTTCTGTTCACCCCAACAACACCGCCATCTATAGAAAGTCGATGAATACTCAGCTGAAACAAATAATCGGATATGAGGCCGTAAAGATCCTGCTGCTGAAAGGTCTTTTGCTGTTTTGCTTCTGTTTTTTCTTTTTTGGATTGCTGCGTGTATTGGATATCGGGATTCTCAACAGAAAGAGAATCTATAAAGAGCTTGTTCCCATTATAAAGCTGTAACAGGTCTATGCCGCTAATGTCTACGGAAGGTACTGTTGCATGATACAGGACTGGCTTGTTTCTGCGCAAATAAGCCATTGAATCAGGTACTATGCTAAGATTGGTTGCGTGAGCACTTTGGGTGTTGCTGTTGACTTCAAGCCCATCTGCCAGGAGCAGGTGCAGATTATCTGATAGACGTAGTTGATAATCTATGATGGATAAGCGAACGCTGTCAGCAAAAAACAGCTTGTCATTTCTAATATGGGCTGCAGAGTCAAGCTCAAAATTGAATACAGAAGCTTCTCTTATTGTTGCTTTGAATTTGGTTACTAATCGATCGGCTTTATTCCTAACGGCCGTCTTACCATGTCGGACAAAAACCTGGTCTATGGTGACACGATGCAGAATTTTCTCGATAGCTGGATAAAGGTCCTCTGGTGTAAAATTTTCCTTTTCACCAGCAGCCCGTGGTTTGGCATCGAACAAATCCATCACGGGTGCAAACACAGTTAACTCCGCTGCAGTGAAGATCTGCTTGTTATAGAGCTGAGAAAAATCTATTCCGTAGGAGTAAAGCTGCGGTACTGTTATGGTATAAATTCTATCTAAATCAGGTTTCTGGCTTAATAGATTTGCTACTTTATCTGTTGGCAGCAGCTGGAAACCTTGTATATATAATGAAGAATCTGAGCTACTGGCCGTTATGTTTTTGAGCCTCAGCATATAAGTTTCATCGGCAACATGTCCAGCAGTGGGCCCTGCCTGCACAACAAAACGATCAACCAGCAACCAGTCAGAATCTTCCTCCGGTTTATTGGTAAGAACAAGGAGCTTGTCTGCCTCCAGCTGCAGGATAGATTTTATTCTGCTTTGTTGCCCGTTCTTCTGTGCCCTTAGATCTACTTTACCCTCTCGCACTAAAAGGCTTTTGGCCTGAATGGATGTAAAGAAGGAAGACAGGCGTTCATCTATGTCTTGTTTGATAGCATCGGTAACAGTAGGAGGGAGGTCAAGATTAAAGTATAAATTGATATCCGGGCGGTCTAGAACCAGACGGTCAATGATTAATGCTTTGTCTAAATAAGCTTTTCTAAGATTGATACCTTCAATGCGCAGCTGGGGAATGAGGATATCATAAACCTGTGCAGGATCTATTTTTTTTCCTGCGTTATCTACCAGTCTGGTGGAGTCTGCATAGATGTGGAGGTTATGGATAATAAAATCTTTCCGGGTATAATTAACTTCGATGTGGTCGAAACCAGAACTATAATAACCTTCGGTGGCTTGTTGTACCCGGGAATCTAAAGCACTGCGGATAATGGATTCTGCATGCCACATCAGAATAATGTGAAAGGCAAACAGTGTTGCAAAAAATGCCACAGCAACTCCTACAGCCCACCAGCTGGAGCTTTTTCGCCACCTGATGCGAATACGGGGACGGCGTAAGCGTACTTTTGGCCGTGTGGGAATTTTCTGAAAGCGCATGAATCCTAATATAGCGCAGAGCGCGCACTCTTATAACGATTAGTTACTATATAAAGGTTTCGCCTGGCCTAATGCTGTAACTTATTTAGCGTATTTTTTCGATAAGCCCTGTACTTTGTGCTGAGCATTAATGGATTATAAGATATACCTAATGAGAAGGTTTAAGAAGATAGTTAAGAAATTAAAAAAGTTTAAGACTTATCGATGAATTTGGTTTAAGATGTTTTAGGCAGGGGGATGTGAAAGACAAAAGGGTACTTACTTAAACATGCTAACTATATAGCTTTACCGTTCACAACTGACTTCATTTTATATAAATATAAGCTATAGCAGAAAATTCATATACTTTATTTAAAAACATTTATATACATACAATTGAATTATTTATAAAAAATTACGGCTGGTCATCATAAATCTATGAGTGCCAGCCGCAAATGTAAATATTGATTTATTTTATACAGAGAGCTTAAGAGTGCTTCATCTATCAAGCTAACTGAAAGCTAATATCTTGTTAGCTATCAATGGATTAAAAAGCAGGATCTTCCGGTTTTAAACCACGGTTATCCCGCCACCATTCGGCGATAAGTCTACGGGTGACAGTACCTAACAAACCCGCTACCATGCCCGTCATAGCTCCCCACAAAAGAGCCTCCGTCCATAAAACACCTGGTGTAGCAGGATTGAAGGGCGGTTCTTTTTTAATTAACATTTTCCAGCCTTTGGCTAAAATATAACTGGAACCAGCCGCTACTGCTAAGCGGGAACCCTGATTTAAGGCAGTATATTGTAATGACGAAGGATTTAATAAGCTCATATGTGTTTTTATTTGACATAACGAGGCAGTGCTTTTTTAGTTTCTGCTAAAGTAAATCGCCATGTTATGCTTAAATAT
Source organism: Cesiribacter sp. (assembly GCA_030147305.1). Taxonomy (GTDB): domain Bacteria; phylum Bacteroidota; class Bacteroidia; order Cytophagales; family Cyclobacteriaceae; genus Cesiribacter. The sequence continues at coordinate 15,569 of JASLAE010000037.1, read as the reverse complement.
TACATGGCCTTGTCAAATATGAGATCGCTAAATCAACAGCCAATAAATTTGCTACTTTAATATTATAATCTTTACAAGAAATATTTGTTATAATTTGATTCTCTTCTGTAAATGAATCAAATAGGTAAAAAATGCAAACAGAGAATACCTACATAACCAGTAATTGTAAAACAGATATTTTTAATGGTTAAACACTTTTAACCAGGTGCAGATTTCCTATTTCTAATATTTTATATTAATTTTTGAGAGCAAACCTTACCTGATTGGGGGATTGTACACAAATCTAATTGTTAGTATTATTTATAGAAGTTTTTATATATTGCCTCGAAGACAAAGGCCTTACATGCCTATATCTGCACTTAATAGACTACTCCTCACCGCCAAAAGGCCATTAGTTGAAGATGTAAGAAGAAAATTTCTTATAGCTCGATATTGCCTTGTGGTATTATTTGCTTGCCTTATGTTCTCTGTTACCTTTGGGTATCAGGGTAGTTGGTATTTGAGTTTGAGCCTTGCGCCAGTTATTTTTATTATTGCAGCGGCACTTTGGCTTAACTACAAGAACAAAAATACCTCAGCCATTCACCTGCTTTTATTAGCAGCTAATGGCGGTTTATTCATCTTGGCCTTTTTGTTAGGCACAAGCTCTGGTACCCACTACCTTTATCTCCCGCTTGCATTTGCTGGACTCACATTGTTTCCAGTACATCGCCGCAACGCCATGTTATTTTACATGCTGCTTGCTGTGCTCTGCTTTATCCTCACAATTTCACTGGCACCACTATACAGTGCCTATTTCGACGTATCTGAACAGCTTCTGCGTGTAAGCAGTCTGATGACAATTCTGCTCACATTAGGCGCAACGTTAAGTATTGGTTATGATCTGCTCATGGTTAATGGCGAGATCATGAATAACCTGAAGATTAGCCAGTTGCAACACCAGGCCCTTATTGATGGTATTCCCGATCAGATTTTACGATTCAATCTAGAAGGTACCTGCCTGGACTTTCGTCCGGGGAAAAATCACGAAGAACAGACCGATGCGGATCAGCTGCGCTACATTGGGCAACCGCTCAGCCGCCTGATGTCACCTAAGCTTGCCGTAAAACTGTTGGCTGCCGCTAAAACTACGCTGGATACCGGTCGGCCTACAACATTTGAATGGACCACAGGTGCTGTTACCGGACGTGTCAGCAGTCAGGAGTTTAGAATTACCAGGCTCAACAACCGGGAAGTTATAACCCTGATCCGAGACATCAGCGACAAGCGTGAGCAGGAAGTTCACAAAAAAGCAAAAGAGGCTGCTGAGCACACGGCAAAGGTAAAGTCTGAGTTTCTCTCCAGCATGAGCCACGAGATCAGGACACCCATGAACATTATAATGGGCTTGTCTAAATTGCTTTTAAAAGAAAAATCACTCTCTACCATAGTTCGCGAGAACGTGGAAGCTATCCGTTTCTCAGCTGAAAATCTATTGGCCATTGTTAATGATATCCTTGATCTCTCTAAAATAGAAGCTGGCAAGTTATCTGTAAGCAATGCTTCTTTTGATGTACGGGACCTGGTGCGAAAGCATGTGAACTTTATAAAAGTTTATGCCGGTGAGAAGAAGCTGGAGGTACAGGCACACATTGATGAGGACATCCCCCCCATATTAATTGGTGATGCCGTACGGCTAAACCAGGTGTTTATGAATTTAACTGGCAATGCCATAAAATTCACTAAAAAGGGGAGGGTTACCGTAAAAGCAGAGCTGGTAAAAAGAGAAAAGGATAAAGTAAGGGTACGCTTTAGTGTTTGCGATACAGGCGCTGGCATCCCTACAGAAAAGATTAACTATATTTTTGAACAGTTTAACCAGTTACAGGCAGGGGAGGAAATGGTTACCAAGTCGGGCACCGGCCTTGGGCTTACCATTTCTCAGAAGCTGGTTAATTTAATGGGGGGCAACATAGAAGTAGAAAGTATCATTGGCCTGGGATCAACCTTTAGCTTTGAGCTTCCGCTGGAAATTTCAAAAGAAAGCCATAAAATACCTACTGCTGCCATAGAGACTATTAAAGGCAATCAGGTTTCAGACTTAAGTGGTGCCTATATATTACTGGCTGAAGATAATTCAATGAACCAGTTTTATGCCCGGCAGCTCCTTTCTTCCTGGAATGTTAAATTAGACATTGCAAACAACGGTTTAGAAGTTGTGGAGAAAGCGCGCACCCAGAAGTATGATATCATCCTGATGGACCTGCAAATGCCAGTCATGGATGGCTTCGAGGCCCTGAAGAAGATCAGGACCGGACCAAGCCTGAACCATGCAACACCTGTGATAGGGGTTTCTGCAGATGTTTTTGAAGAAACACGAAGGAAAGCGTTGCAACATGGCATGAACGACTACCTGACCAAACCCATACAGGAAGAAATACTTTTTGAAATTCTCTCCAGGCATGTGGGAAAGATAAAACCACTGCAGGATATACAGGCTAAAAAAGAAGTTGCTACTCTACAGCCCTTGCTGGACCTGGACAGCTTAAGCCCAGTCCTGCTTGATGACAAAGAAGCTCTTGGTGAATTTCTGGAGTTATTCATCAGAAGTGTCCGGGATGATTTAGACAGATTGTCTTCTGCCGTGATCATGCTTGATACTGACCAGATCAGCAAACTTGCCCATAAGCTTAAATCTTCTTTTAAGAATGTAGGCGCTTTTACTTCTGCGCAGCTACTGGAAGAAATGGAAAATATGACTGCAGGCTCAACAGCCACGCAGCAGGATTTTACAGATATGTTGCGTGAGCTGATGCAGCATTATCACAGTATTTCAATTACAATACGTCAAAAGTTGGGGAATTCAGAAAAATCGACTTACTAAACAATTTTGTGCTACTGAGGTTTTTTAACAGATTATCCTCAATTCGTGTAGCATGACTAGTAAGAAATTTTCCTGGAAAGAATTGCCAAGCCTAATCAAGGAAACCTATAAGGAATGGAATGATGGTGACCCCTGGCGACAAAGTGCTGTTGTTTCTTATTATGCTATTTTTAGTCTTCCGGCCCTGCTGATTATCGTCATTACTGTTGCAGGGTCTATTTTTGGAGAAGACGCCGTAGAGGGGAAAGTTTCTAGTGAAATTGGCAATATGATAGGCCCTGACGCAGCCGTTGAGGTTGAAACAATGATTTCCAACGCCTATCAGCATGAAAATTCTGTTCTTGCAACCATTATAGGCATTGCTACCCTTTTGTTTGGTGCCACAGGTGTGTTTTACCAATTACAGCAATCGCTTAATAATATTTGGGAGGTAGCGCCGGATAAGAATGCCGGAATCAAGAAACTCGTCAAAGACCGGGTATCCTCATTTGGAATAATACTGGTCATAGGCTTTCTCCTGCTAATTTCCCTGGTACTCACTGCAGCCCTGACTGCACTCAGCGATTTTATCATGCAGTATTTGCCAAGCTACCTGCTGTATGTGTTTTATGTAGCTGAATTCTTACTCTCATTTGGAATCATTACCCTACTTTTTGCTATGATCTACAAAATCCTGCCCGATGTGGAAATGGAGTGGAAAACTGTTTGGGTGGGTGCTGCTGTAACTGCAATCTTGTTCATCATAGGCAAGTTTGGGTTGGGCATCTATTTTGGTAAGGCTAATCCCGGTTCTGCTTATGGCGCAGCAGGATCTCTGATTCTTATCCTTTTATGGACATCGTATTCCTGCCTTATCCTTTTCTTCGGAGCTGAATTTACGCAGGTCTATGCCCGCCGGTATGGTCACTGGGTGCAAGCCAGTGACCATGCAAAAGATCTAAATGAAGACAGCCAGGATAAAACTGGTAAAAAAGGAGAGGGTAAAATTAAAAAAATGTTTCATCGCAAACATAAACAAGATGACCGTGCCAGCGCTACTAAAGGGAAAAATCATGACCCTGAAGTAATACGGGTACAGAGGGCACCAAGACGAGAACTTTAAAATAAGCCCATAGCCCATCGGAACAGGGCTATCATTCCCCAGCTAATCAATATGATGAGGAGCACAAGTACTACGGCAACGGTAATCAGGACCCCCTTACCGCTGCCTGTGTGCTTTCCTTCTTTATAATGCTCATTCAGCAGGCGAATATTTCGGTTATTGGCTTTATAGAAAAAGTCAAATACCCAGCCAATAACAGGTATGCTTCCTATGGTAGCGTCTAATACAGTATTTAGGAGCATCAGGTACACAACCTTACGGCTTACCCCAAAGCGCACCATATACATAATAAGGCCACCGGAAATGAGGGCAGAAGCAGCATCGCCAACAATGGGAATTAAACCAAGAATGGGATCCAGGCCAAAGCGATACCGTGTACCCGGTATTTGATATTTGGAGTCCATAAGGCGCGCAATGCGTTCAACCCATTGTAGATTAGGTCTATCTTCGTAAGTGCGTGTAGTTTTCATGAATCTACTTACGGAAACTGCCTTCTCTTGGTTAAGTGGGCTCGTTTACGGCCACTTTGCACCTACTGGTAAGGACGCAGAAAGCAAAAGAAAGAAGTACCGGTGCCAGGTTTGCTTTTTACTTTTATTTTTCCACCATTCTTCTCAATGATCTGTTTAACCAAATGCAGGCCAATGCCTGTGCCATTACGATGGTTGTTTAGTCTTTTAAAGGGCTTAAAGAGCAAATGCCCCCATTTATCCAGATCCATGCCCATGCCATTGTCCTGTACCAGCAGTACCACCAGATCACCTTTGCGCTCTGCACAGATATTAATGCGTGGCGGCCTGTCGGGATAACTATATTTAATGGCATTGCTGATGAGATTTCGCAGTATACTGCTAAGGTATGCCCTGTTGTAGCGTATACTTTCGCATTGCAGATAGGTATTGATTTTACCCTGCGCCAGCGTCAGCTTCTCCTGGTATTCATTTTCGAGCTCATGTAAGAGCGCTGAAAAACTTATTTCTTCTGCGTTAATTGTGCTGTCTTTTTCAATGCGCAATATTTCGATGAGCGCATCCAGGGTGCGTTTCAGATGTTGCACGCCACTGGTCATGGCAGAAATATATTTAGCATTATCACCAACTGCATTCTCTTCTGTCAGGAATGACAAAAGCATGTCCAGGTTTACCACTGGAGAACGTAGATCATGCGCTACTGCATGTACAAAGGTATCCATAAGCTGGTAGCGATGCTCAAGCTGCTGCAAATGAGCCGCAATATGTTCAGCTTGTTTTTGATTTGATATATCCAGGCTAAAGCCCACGGCCATGTCCTGTTCTTCATCGAAATAATAATAGTTAAAAAGGCTTACAGAAGTTTGATTTACCTGATGCTCAGTCACAAAGTTTTGTGGGGTGCCACGAAAAACCTCGATAACATGATTTTCGAAAGCTGGCAAAGCTGATGGTAAGTGTTTGCCCAGTAACTGCTTTCGATCAATACCCGCCTGTCTCAGACCATTACCAATTACTGATATAATTTGTAATTTTCTGTTAACGGCCATAATACAAACAGGAAGGTTCCTAATGAATCCGCCAATGAGCCGATCTTTGGCCTGCAGCTGTACCTGTTTATCAATCTGGTAAGTAATATCCTGCACGATGCCAATCACCACCAGTATACCTGTCTTAGTGAGATGTCCTTTAGCGCGTATCCATAAGATATGCACTGTTCCGTTCGGCTTCCTGTACCGAATATTTAATTCCTGTATAGGGTCACCTGCAAGTATTCTTTTATAGGAAGCAACAAGTGCAGCAAAGTCATCTGCTGAAATTGCTTGTTGCAGCATTTTCATAGATATATCTTCCTCGGACGTAATACCCAGCATCAACTTTAACTGCCTGGTTACTTCCAGGGTATTATGCTCAGGCAACCACTCAAAACATCCAATATTTCCCAGGGACTGTGCTTCTTCCAGGAAAGCTTTATTCAAAAGATTCTTGGTTTTCAGGCGCTGGGCATGTGTTCCATCAAAACACAGTCCTGTCACAGTAATACTGCCACATTCTTCTGCAAAGGCCCCGGCAGAAAGTGTAAGATAGCGATAGGCTTGTGTTGGTGCGGACCTAAACCGAATGTTAACATGAAACATGCTCTTTTTTTGCTGAGCATTGAACAGTTTCTTGTATAACCGCTTAACATCTTCCGGATGAATGAAAGACAGCCATTCCTGGGTAGAATATGTTCTGCCAGGGAGATTTAAAACCTTCTGCAATGCCCCATCCAATTCTATAATTTCTGTTTGCTGGTTGTACTGCCACAGGCCTGCATGAAATAGCTGACTAATGATTGCAAGTACGCGAGCTCCATTTTGTTGTGCTGTTGGCTTTTGCAGATAGGCCTGTACGTGCCAGCCTAGCAGATCCTTGTAAGCACCGGGCAGACTATAAGCCTGCAAATCACAAAAGATCCAGTTGAGCCCATCTAACGCCTGCAGCCTGGCCTCCATTTTCACAGAAACAGGGTTGTCCAGGACATGCTGTGCATCCAAAAGGTTTATCAGTTGCGCAGCATCGGCACTATGTAGCAGAAGTGGAAGCTGCAATTCAGGAGCCTGGGGTTGTATTTGCTCTCCTGCATAAATACTGTTCTTCTGAGGGTGAACCAGAAACTGGTAGGAAATTTCCCGATTGCCGCTTTCTATCAAAGCCTCAGGCGAAGCAGCATTTGCACGAACTGTTGGGATATCAGTTCTAAGTTGTGGAAAAAACTCTCTGATTGTTGAAGCATTCCGCATTCTATTCCCTCAAAGGAGTAATACAAAACTACTTTTGCTTGATAGAGAGTAAGATATAAAAATCAGGTCTAATCTTATACTAATTGTTAAGTTTTTTCCAGGGGTTGAAAAAGGAATTGGGTTTACTATAGTAGATAATAGCGCTTCAAAGCAAAATGGATTGTGCTTCTGCAGCAAATAAAATTTAATGATTCTTACCAATCAGGCTTTTGGCTTTATTGATGATTTTATCTCCAAGATCTTCACCATCTTTTTCGTTATGATCATCATCCTCTTCTCCAATCAAAAAACCAATAGGCTTAAGTGGCCTGATATTATCAAAAATAATTTTGGCTATACCCAGAAAAGGCATGGCCAATATTGCACCAGAAATGCCCCAGACCAGTTCCCCTAATACAACCACAGCAATGGCGAAGAATCCGTTCAGGTCTACCTTCTTACCAACGACCAACGGTTCTAATAAATAATTCTCTATCAGCTGCACAATTGTAAACAGGACTACAACCCATAAGGCTGCGGTACTTCCCTGATTAATAAGCGCCATAACCAGTGGCAGAATGGCTCCAATGATGTTACCTACAAAGGGGATGATCCCCAGGATGGCTGCAAGCGATCCAAAAAATATTGCCTGTTCTACGCCTATAAGCGTTAGGCCTACACAATAGGCAACAGCCAGAATTACCATAAGCAGGAGGCGCCCGGAGAGATAACTTTTAGCGACATGGGCCGATCTTAAGATAACTTCGTGGGCTTTATCGCGCTTTTCTTCAGCCGTATATTTAAGAATAAAATCTTTGAAGCGACTTCTATACAGTAGAAGAAGGAATATGTAGACCAGCATGAGCAGGGACTGGGCAAAAGTATTGAGCAGCGAAGTAGCAAACTGCTTACCCATGCTGGTGGCCCCGCTCTTGCTTTCGTTCAACACCTGTTCCTGTCGTTCTTCTGTTACGCCAAATTTATCAGATACATATTCCTGAGCGTCCTGAAGCTTCTCCATAAAGGTTTGCTTTAACTCCGGCAAATCCTTTGCAAAACCCTGTATCTGATTACTCAATAGGGAGAAGACGCCTACAACAACAGCAACCAACAATAGTACTGCCAGCAAACAAGCTAGCTTTTGGTTTATGCCCCACGACTCCATTTTACGGGTTATAGGCCACAGAAGCATAGAAAAAATAGCAGCATACGCTAATGGAAGCAAAAATGGCTTTGCAAAATAAATGCCTGCAAAGAAAACCCAGAAAATAAAGAGAAGTAGTACTGCTTTAAGAATGGACTTGGTGCTGATGTTGTAAGACATACAATCAAAAAATAAGTCTTGTATGAAGAAAGAACCAAATATTTAACAGAATGTTCCTATTATACCTTTTCAATAAAAAAGCCTGCTTGTGGCAGGCTTGTGTAGTTGTTTCATTATTGGCTTAACGCTTCCCCTTTGCTCCATATGGAGTGCTTTGGTTATTTACCTTATGTGGGTTGCGGTTAGGGTTAGTTTGTATATCGCTGGGAATCTCATCTTCACCTTCAGTATATTCATCGCCCAGCATATCCCTTTTGTAAAGTTCAAATTTTGATTCTTCCGTGCCTTTAACCTCAGCCTTAGACTTACCTGGGTCTGAAGGATTTCCTTTGCCCTGTGGAGATAAATTATTTCTATCGCTATTAGTTGCCATAATATATGCTATTTAAGTATTACTCTATTTTTAAAAACGAACCCGTAATCAAAAGGTTATTCACTTAGAATTGCCAGGGATAAGTATCTGGTACTTTCTTAGCGTTTATATCGGTAGCAATAGCATGCAATGCCCGGGAATGTTTGATGAACATAAAAGCATCGTATCGCCGGGGAATTCTGGAAGGCACATAATTAGAATAGCGTTCCCGCTCCGGATTGTAAACCACCCCAACAGCCCTATGAAGAACAGCCTGCTCTAAATCCTTAAACTGTTCTAAATCTTTAGAAAGTAGGTAATAATTTTCACCAACCGTGCTGAGTTTATGTTCCCAGCTGTATTCACGTGCTGCCGGTAGGGGCATAACTTCAGTGGGTGCTCCCCAAAAGCGACCGGCTGTAACAGTGCCACCATATGAACCAAAGCCCACTAAGCGCACCGCATCTTCTCCCCACTGCTCACGGGCCAGCTGTCCAATGTTAAACAAGCCCCCAGTTGCCATATCGGTGTAACGGGCATCTCCAATATGAGTATTATGCTCCCACACAATTGTTTTACTATTGCTTCCGTGATAAGTCAATAAATGGTTGAGGGTGGTCATCATGTGTTCATCACGAAGATTCCAGGAATGTGGACCAGGTTCGGACATTATCCTGTAATACTTTTCAGCATTTACAGCAACCCTTGCATTTTGTTCTGCATTGAAAGCCCCCTCAGGATCCAAGTCATAATGTCCCGTACGTGACCTGATTGTGCTCAAGAGGGCCACCACCTCTTTTTCGCAGCTTTGTGGCATCCAGCGCTGGGCCCGGGCGTAGGCTATCCCGCCCTCATCATCGCGATATGGCTCAAGACAACTAAGTGTTTTTTGGGCAACGGCTGCGGCCGCCGGATCGTGTCTGTGTAAATAATCCATGATTGCATCCAGCGATTCCCACAGGCTGTATACATCAAGGCCATAAAAACCAATCCGCTTCTCTGGAACTTGTGCTGAATTATACCGCTGCAGCCACTCCGTAAACGCAACCATTTCCCAGTTGGCCCACATCCAGGTTGGCCAGCGCTCAAAATTGCGAATTACATCTTCTGCCGTGGATCCGCTATGCGGGTAATTCTTTATGTAGCGATTGATATGATAACAATCAGGCCAGTCGCCTTCCACTGCAATAAAATTAAAACCTTTTTCTTTGATTAACCTGCGGCTTATTTCCATGCGCCAGGTGTAATATTCATGAGTACCATGGCTGGCTTCTCCAAGCATAACAATACGGGCATCACCAATATGTTGAATGAGCGTGTCCAGATCTTCTGAGCTTTCCAACTTATGCTGAACAGAAGCTAATTGTTGTGAAGTCATTAAAAATTTGTTTATGATAAAAAAATAACAACATATCCTGAATCAGGACCAATGCTACTACGCCAAAACTCTCTTGCTTGTATTTGTAGGTAAGCTTATCTTCTAAATCCTTATCTCTTTGATTCATGCAACAGCTCCACCTGGCGTAATAATAAATTAAACCATTGTGAAGGGTTTGGGTTAATCTTTTAATGGCCAGCAGCAGGCTGTCCGGTATATTTTTCTAATAAAACATTTTTTATCATGGCGATTGTTAAAGTCATAGAGGTATTAGCTTCTTCAGAAAAAAGTTTCGACGATGCTGTTAAGCAGGCAGTACTACAAGCCTCAGAAAGTATAAAAGGCATTAAATCTGTTTATATAAAAGAAATGAAGGCAGAGGTGAAGGACAACAATGTTGTTTCTTATGGCATCAATGCTAAGATTTCTTTTGAAGTACAGCGTTAGCTATAATAAAGACCATAACCGGCAAGTGCCGGTTATGGTCTTTGTACCTATGCTTACAAGCCACAAGATCAAACAAACTGATTGCTTCACTGGTAATCATAGAAACTACATGCGTTAATCATGAAAAGCATACAATACCTTCTTATAATACCTTTTATATTATTATTTAGCTGTAATGTAGAGCAGGAGTCCGGAGAGAATCATAATATTACAGCAACTATCAATGGGGAAACATGGTATTTCTATAATGTATCCACTGGCCCGACCACCGAAGGAAACAGCAGGCTTATTGCTCAGGGCTATTTGAAGGGAAATCAGGGTGCTGAACCGGCAAATCTAGAAATTGTCTTTGTGGGTATTCCTGATCTGGCCACCGCCGGTGAGGGCTATACTGCTGATTTTTCTCCCAGTAGTGCAGGCACCAGTGCTTATGCTACCCTTACATTTCCTGATCAGGGCAGAACCTTCGATACAAAGTTAGATCCTGAGACAACAGGAACCTTTACCATAGAAGAGATTGAAAACAATACCATGAGTGGTAATTTCAAATTTAAAGCTAAGGACCAGCTAGGCAATCTTGTTACCATTGAAAGTGCAGACTTCGAAAATGTAAATCTGGCTCAGAATCAGCAGCAACAAATACCTGAATCACAACAGTAAGCTTTAGCTGCACAACACCTTTTCAAGCCCATACCCCGCAGGTATGGGCTTATTGTTTTCAGAGAGATCTTAATTTGCCTGCCATGTTTTTAAACCTGTTGGTAATGTAGGGTCGCATTTCTACACCCACCAAATCTTCCTACAGTACCTAATGGCCAAAACCCAATGCCAGAATGGCCGTAAAATCATATTAAAGCTGACTAAGTGACATTGTAAAACATTTTTTTCGCTACAACGCAAGCCTGGCTTTGGTAATTTTACTTGGCACGCTGATTGCTTATTTATGATTAATATTAAAGGATCAGATTCATGAATATATTAAAACATAAAGAACTATTGCATGGGTTACTAAAGCAGGGAGATGTACTTAACACCATCAATGGTGGTGGCGCGATGACCTATGTAGAAGAGCAGGTGTACGATGATCACTTTGTTCTTACCTTCTGGGCACCTACAGTGCCGGCAGAAGCATTTCATGTAGTGCTGAATAACGATACACTTGTCGTTTTTTCATTACTGCCTTCAGCTGACCAAATGCCGGATGAAGCAAGTGGAGCGTTTAACATTCCCATGTTTTTCCGCAAATTCACATTGCCTCCTTATGCAGATGAAGAAAATATTGAAGCAGTGCACGAAGATAACCGCCTGAGTATCATTATACCTTACAAAAATGGGGGTGTCCCAGTTCGTAAGATCAATATCAGATCTGATAAAGACAATAAATAATAGATACTTGAACTTTAAACATAAAAGGCAGCGATTCAATCGCTGCCTTTTTTAATTACCATGTGGTGGTGTGAAGTTGCTGTGTAGCTTTAAGAATATCCCTTCGGCTGATCTGTCCCAGTAAAAATCCCTGCCGGTCAATCACAGGGAAACGCCGGTAGTTCGAATTGATAAATGCTCTTGCCGCAGTCATGAGGTCTGTGCCCGGAAATAATGAACGAACTTCATAAGTCATATAATCTGCAGCTGTATGATCGCACTGCGGGCAGTTGTAATAGCCATCATCCAGCAGTGCCCGCATACAATCTTTTTCTGATAACATTCCCACTAGTTTGCCATTTTCATCAATGACGGGAGCACCTGATATTTTCCGCTTCAGCATAATATCAACAGCTTCATTAATGGGTGTATGCTTGGTAAAGGTTATTACATCCTTAATCATGAAATGACTGATGGGTAGATACCGCACATCCTTAACAGGATCGCCAAATTTATCTTTGGTTTTAATGAATGATGGGGTAAAATTCATGGGTCAAAAAGTGTTAGTTCAAAATATTATTCTTTAATATAATGAAAAGCTACTTTAAATGCAATTATTATACAGCATTTATCAAGCTGAAACACCCTGAAATTGGAACTCAATAATGCTATAGTTAAAAAGGAGAGGAGCAAAAAAAAGCTGCCTAAGCAGCTTTAGTTTAATAATTGTTTAGCCCCCGCCAAATATTCTATCCAGCAAGCCTTTCTTTTTCTTTTGCTCTTCTTTCTGCTCATTGTTGCGGCGGCCACCTCTATTTTTGTCTTCCTCGTTATTTTCTTCTCCGTCTCTGGTGCCAAAGATTCTGTCAAACAAATCCAGATCTACCGGCTCACGATAGGGCTCGCAGTTCATCATGGCCAGGGCCGAATTATTTAATTTAAATTTGGCTGAGCTTAGTTCACTGTATGTAGTGTCTTTATTTACCTGCTGCCAGAAAAGAGCGTAGATAGGCATAGCCGTTGTGGACCCCTGACCAAGGGTTGAGGTCCTGAAACGGATACCGGGATCATCAGCACCTACCCATGCACCGGCTACAAGCTTGGGCGAAATGCCAATGAACCACCCATCTGCGTAAGATTGTGTAGTGCCTGTTTTGCCAGCCATATCATTCATTACTTTGTACTTCCAGCGCAAACTGCCGGCGGTTCCCTTGTTAACCACAGACCGCAGCATGTTCACCATCATATCAGCTTTTTCAGGCTCCAAAGCGAGTCTTGATGCCGGCTTTTTTGCAGTGTAGTCCTGCAGTACATTTCCGTCGCTGTCTTCTATACGAAGCAGGTATACCGGTGCAACAGATTTGCCTTTGTTAACAAAAGTACCATACGCTGCAACCATTTCAAACAATGACAATTCAGGCGTACCCAAAGCAATGGAAGGTAACTTGGGGATCTCGTTTTTGATACCCATAGCCCTTGCCATGTTGATGGCATTGGTTAGCCCTGTTCGTTTCAGCACCTTTACACTCACCGTGTTTACCGAGTTCATCAACCCGCCTTCCAGGGTATAATCGCCTTCGTAATTTCCATCGGAATTGCCCGGAGACCAGTTTTCCATTTCCGGATAGGTGACCCTTTCTGCAGAGATATATGTGCAGGGATCAGCACCCTGCTGCAAAGCGGCCGCATATACAATAGGCTTAAACGTACTGCCTACCTGACGGCGCGTATTAATGTTAACATGATCGTATTTGAAATATTTATGGTCGATACCGCCAACCCAGGCTTTTACATGTCCAGTTTCCGGTTCCATGGCCATAAAGCCGGCATTAAGGAAATACAGGTAATGCTTAACCGAGTCAAGTGGCGCCATTACCGTATCACGTTCTCCCTGCCAGGTGAAGATCTTCATGGATATCTTCTCTCCGAATTGCTTTTGAATTTCCTTCTCTTCCAGTCCCTCGGCCTTTAGCTGTTTGTAGCGGGCACTTCGATGGATGGCATTGATAAGAATTTTATTATTTCCTTTCCACGGCGCTGTACGTCCCCAGTGCTTATAAAAAACATGCTGCAGCTCCTGCACATGTGTTTTTACTGCTTGTTCTGCATAGGATTGTAAGCGGGTATCTATGGTTGTGTATATCCTCAGGCCATCACGATAAACATTGTAAGAAGATCCATCCGGTTTTTTTTGTTCGGCAGCCCAGCGTTGTAATTCACCTTTTAAATGTGAACGGAAATAAGTAGCGAGGCCTTCGTTATGGTCTTGCCTGTTGAATTTGAGCTCCAGGGGTAAAGCCTGTAAAGAATCAGCTTCTTGGGCAGTAAGGTGACCATATTTTTCAACCTGACCAATTACTACATTTCTTCGTGAAGTGGCTCTTTTCGGGTGCATGCGCGGGTTATAACCGGTAGTGGCTTTCAACATCCCTACCAGTGTTGCGGCTTCCTGCAGATTTACCTCTTTTGATGTTTTACTGAAGTATCTTTCTGCCGCTGTCTCTATACCAAAAGCATTGTCGCTAAAGGGTACAGTATTCAGGTAAAGGGCAAGTATCTCATTTTTACCATATACTTTCTCCAGCCGCTTGGCAATAATCATCTCCTTTACCTTGGCAATGGGTAAGCTAAGGCGGCCAAATCGCTGATCACGCGGAAAGAGGTTTTTGGCCAGCTGCTGGCTGATCGTACTGCCACCACCGGAGCTTTCTTCCTGTAGCATCAGCGTTTTAACAATTACCCGAAGAATACTTTTATGATCTATGCCATCATGCTCGTAAAAGCGGGCATCTTCTGTTGAAAGGAGGGCCTTGATGATGTTCGGTGATATGTCTTCATAAGGCGTGTTAGTGCGCTCCTGAATGTAATACCGACCTAATAATTTTCCATCGGCTGCATAGACTTCACTGGCTTCTGCGGTTTCAATTACTTTCAGCTCGGCTTTGTTAGGCAAATCACCAAAGGCCCCCAGCCGTATACTCTGATAAAACAAAAAAGCAGCACCGATCACCAACAGTAGCGTTACACAGATAGCAATACCAATTTTGTTAAGCAAGGGGAGTTGGTTGAAATCATATCGGTCTTTGATATGATATGCCTTAAACCTTTGCCAGAAAGATGGTTGAGTATGTTGTTGATCCTGATTTTCTTGATCCATTTTTATCTTCTCCAAATACATCACAGGCAGCCAAAACCCGGCGGCTGGCTGCCCATTATGTCTATACGCTCAAATATAGTGCCTGTTGCTTTGCAACAATATTAATTTTTGGCTGGCCTATCTTACCACAACGTGTAAAAAGTAAATAAAGTAGCGACAGTAGCTGGTTAACGAAGCGCTATCTTCCATATTTTACCAGCAGCACCCACTGCCCACCCAAAATTACCACTGGGGGAAAAGCGGATGCTATTCAGATTTTCCGTTTGTAATGGTTGCCAGGTTTTACCACCATCTTTGCTTATATCACTACCTGTAGTACCAACGGCAACAAAGACAGGTTTGCCCGGTATTGCTGCAACGCCTGACCGGTAACCCCCGGCTGGCACTGAAGCCTGGTGCCAGCTGTTTCCTCCATCGCTGGTATATAGTGCCGCACCTTGTCCCTCTTCTGGCTTATCATAGGCTCCACCTACTGCGACACCCTGCTGCTCATTTGCAAAAGCGAGTGCGTAAATTCCTGCTGCTTCAGAAATTTGTGCCATGGGTGCATCCTGTACCTGCCAGTTTTTACCGTTGTTGTGGGAGGACAGTATTCGGATGGCCGTTCCTCCTGTGCCAATCCATGCGTTAGTTTTACCCGTTGTGGCTATACTTCCGTTGCTGGCAGCAAAAAATGCTTCACCAGCCACAGGTTGTGGAAGCTCCAGAGGAAGCCAGTTTTTCCCTTTATCCTTTGTTTCAAGCAGCATGATTTTTCCCTTAACCGGGTCGCCCAGCAACCAGCCATGTTCATTGTTCCAAAAGAGCAGCGCATCGAAGAATGCCAGTTCTGTAGTATCGCGATACAGAA
>JASLAE010000036.1 GCA_030147305.1 Cesiribacter sp. | reverse complement strand
CATCAATAAAGTGTTCTTCAATTTCCTTACCTCTGTTTGCGTCTACCACAATGAGCTTATTACGGCCCTTGCTAAAAGCAACAAAGGCAAACCTGCGGCTATCCGGGGCCCAGGCACCAGCTGATTCTACATAGCTAAAAGCATCGATGTGGCTGTTCCGGGCTGTGCTGGATACCTTTCGAATTACCTTGCCCGTCTGTGCATCTGCCAGAAATAGATCTATGGTAAAGACACCTATCTCTGAAAGGAACATGACATACCGCCCATCGGGGCTTATGGCAGGACTAATGTTCATTTCTCCGGCATTTTCTTCACTCAATAATTTTTTTCCGATCAGCTGATCTGCCGAATCCTTCATGATCTTGGCATAATGCTGTTCCATGGAGCTCTTCCACATCTTAGAGAGCGATTCGGTATTAACTTTTAATACTGTGTCAATAGCCTGATCAAGGCCATACCTGGCCGTGTTGATGTAAAGCGGTAATACTACATCATCTCCCCAAACCCCCGTAACAAATGCCCAAAAAGCCTGGCCGTACCGATAAGGGAAATATTTAGGATTGGTATTGAGATCTTCTATCGAGGGTATGTCCTTGTTTAAATAAGCATCCCGCATCCACATGGCTGTGTGGGCATCTACCCTGCCCAATGACATATATTCAGCCATACCCTCCACCATCCAAAGTGGCAGGTTTCTAATGTTAGACAACGATAAGGAAGAATCTCTGCTATCTCGCAACAGATTGTACTGAAAGGCGTGCACCAGTTCATGCCCCAGTACATGGTCTGTCTGTGCATTACTCTCAAAAGCAGGCATCACAATTCTGTTTTTAAGCCCTTCAGTCACCCCACCAGTGCCTACACCAATAGCACCGCTAATGGCCGTTGTCTGCTGAAAATCAGCATGGTTCTGATAGAAGATCAGCGGGTTTTTAAACCTAATGGTATCACTAAGCACCTCCTGGTGCATCTGGTACCACTTTTCGCTTTGCCGCAGCAGCTCCCTCACCATGGAATCATTTTCAAAATAGTGATACAATTCTATGTGTGGGCTTTCTACAACTTTAAAATCAAAGGATCGATAGCTTACTTTGTTGCGTCCAAAGTATTGCGCCTGCGCCTGATGGTTTGCAAAACATATGATGGCCAACAGGAAAAACAAGCCGATCCATTTCTGAAAATTGGATTGGTTGGTTATCATGCGTAAAAAATTCTTTTTTAAAAAGAACGTACAATCACCTTATTTTAAGACAAACAGATTATTAAAAAGTTTGAACAAAAAAGCGGCCCCTTTTCGGAGGCCGCTTTAAATATTTTTATGTTCTAAGGCCTTAAGCTACACTAATTTTTTTAGGTGCTTTTGGTTTAGCTTCCTCTCTTTTAGGGAGTTCCAGCCTGAGGATTCCATCCTGATAATTTGCCTTTATATTTTCTTCATCTATAGCACGCTCAGGGAAAGTAAAGTTTCGGCTAAATGAGCGAAGCTTAAACTCCTGCAGGCTATAGGCCTCTTTTTGCGTTGCTTCTGTAGCAGCGGGATTAGTATAAGAAACAGTAAGCATCTCTTTTTCAAATACTATGCTGATGTTTTTTTTATTCAGACCGGGAGCTGCCAGTTCCAATACATAGGCATCGCTGTTTACCTGAATATTAACTGCCGGATAGTGTACAGTTTGTTTATTTAGCACAGGCTTGAAAGAAGTATTGCTGAGTAAATCTTTTAGGAGAAAACTATCGTAAAACTCCGGAGCCAGGGCTAAAGCATTTAGACGATTCATATTTTTCATGGTGATTTTAAATTTTAAATTCATTACAGATTTATCAACTGCTGTACCAAATTAATTTTTGCACCGGTTTAAGCCATAATGGCATTAAAAGCATTAAATGTTCAACTTTTTGAATAATTAGCTTGTCAAAAAGTCAGCAATTCTCAGGATTTCAGAAAAAATAACAGTTAACACTAACCAATTCGGCTTAAGCTTCTTTATAGTAGCAGTGGAATAGATTAGTGATGCACATTAGGCACAAAAAAAGCATGATTTTATTAGCAGGATTTGTCTTGGTGGTATTTGTATTACCAAATACCATTAATTTTAGAGAGCGCAATGCATTTTCTGACGCCAAACGGCTGGAGTGGGCCATGGAGCAATACGCTGTTCAGTCCATCGGTGATAGTGTAGTCATTGTGCCCGGACCGTGGTACGACAGAGGAAAAACACACCATATATTCTTTGGTGAGA
Organism: Cesiribacter sp.; assembly: GCA_030147305.1. Taxonomy (GTDB): domain Bacteria; phylum Bacteroidota; class Bacteroidia; order Cytophagales; family Cyclobacteriaceae; genus Cesiribacter. The sequence goes on along the minus strand of JASLAE010000036.1, from coordinate 1,768 downwards.
AATACAGGGAATTGTGGGATACGCCTGTTGCAATAGAAGTCTTTAAATGGGATGAAGAAGAAGGGGGATTAACGCCAGCAAAGATGGGCGGTAGTCAGCAAACCATCGGATTAGATGCAGAAGATCCCGAAGGCAGAGAATGGGCCCTTCGTTCTGTCAATAAAGATCAGTCTAAAGCATTGCCTGGTGTACTTAGACCGACAGTTTTCAGGTTTATGTTCCGCGATCAGGGTGCAGCCCTAAATCCCTATGGCGCGCTGGTGGTACCTATACTCGCAGATGCAATAGGAATTCTACACACGAACCCTAAACTCTTCTTTGTTCCTTACGACGAAAGTAAAGGCGAATACAATGAACAAATGGCTGGTCGTGTTGCCATACTTGAAGAAGATGCAGATGGCAGCTGGAAAGGGGCAGAAATTTTTGGTGACCCAGAAAAAGTTGACGATACCGAAGAGATGCTGGAGCGTATTGCCAAAGAAAGTTATCCTGTTGATACCTTGCTTTACGCGCGTAGCCGACTGTTCGATATGCTCATCAGTGATTGGGACCGCCATGAAGGACAGTGGAGCTGGGCGCTTGTGGAGGAAGATGGAAAAAAGATATACAAGCCATTGCCCCGGGACAGGGATATGGCTTTTTATCGCTTCGACGAAGGGCTATTCAGCCATATCACACTCTTGTTCAATAATAAATTTCAGTCCTTTCATAAGGAGTATAAGAATATTAAAGGCCTTACCAAGCAGTCTATAAAAATGGACAGGCTAATATTAAAGCAGGTAGAATTGCCTGAAATGATAAGGATAGCGGAAGAAATTAAGGAGCAATTAACAGATAGTATTATTCATGAAGCTTTTCTGCAATACCCCCCCGAGATCTACCCTAAAGTTGGGCAAGCACATGAGGATATTTTAAAAGCACGCCGGGACAAGCTTCCCCAGGTTGCACAGGAATTCTGGGAAATCATACAGAAATAAAAGAAGAACCGGCTACTCTGACCGGTTCTCTTTTTTATGCATTTTTATGGCCGCTTGATAATTTTGCCATCCTTCATCACAAAATTAACCCGTTCCATTACGCTTATGTCCTTTAAAGGATCACCTGGCACAGCAATGATATCTGCCAGTTTGTTAATTTCAATTGAACCCAGCTTGTCCTCAATGCCAAGCAAGGCTGCTGGTACCAGGGTAGCTGCCTGAATAGCTTCCATGGCGGGCATGCCAGCGGCTACCATCAGTCCAAACTCCTTACCATTGAGGCCGTGTACAAAAACCCCGGCATCTGTCCCAAATACAATTTTAACTCCCTGCTTATAAGCCTGAGAAAATGTCTCCTGAATTTTAGGGCCAATGGCAAGTGCTTTCGGCACGACAAGCTCGGGAAAATATCCTTTAACCTTTGCACTATCTGCTACGGTACGGCCGGCAGTTAAAGTGGGAACAAGATAGGTGCCCCGTTCTTTCATCAACTGCATAACCTCCTGATCCATGAGCGTACCATGTTCTATCGTTGTTACCCCGGCAAGCACGGCTCTTTTCATGCCTTCCTTACCGTGAGCATGGGCCGCCACATGCATGCCGTAATCCTTCGCAGTATTTACAATTGCTTCCAGCTCTTCCATTGTAAATTGTGGTCCACTTCCATCTTTTGCCACACTTAACACCCCACCGGTTGCTGTAATTTTTATTAAATCTGACCCATTTTTATACGCCTGGCGAACAGCTTTACGCGCCTCATCGGCACTATTGATCACCCCGGCCTCAGGACC
>JASLAE010000506.1 GCA_030147305.1 Cesiribacter sp. | reverse complement strand
GCCCCCTGAAAGTTTTCACGAGCTCCATCAGGGTTGATGGTAAAATTGCCACTCAGCATAATTGCATTAATATCTGCACTATCCAGCTGGGTAAGCACAGGGCCATTGATGGCTGCAAAATCTGCAGGAAGCTTTATGCGTTGTATATTCCTGTCCTTTTGTTTTTCTGCATGGGAGCTTAAGTAGAGGTAGCTAAAGTCATCTGGCAGGCTAAAGTAGCTCTCTTCCAGATTTGTATTAATCGCAGGTCCAAGATTAACGGGTTTAGACCATTTACGCCAGCTATTATCTAACCGTACACTCATGAATATATCACTTCCTCCCTGCCCTTTATGACCTTCACTGCAGAAAAACAGGGTACGGCCATCGGCTCCTAAAAAAGGGGCAAACTCAGCTGCCCGTGTATTAAGTACCGGGCCTAAATGAAGGGGTTTTTTCCAGCCGCCAAAGCCATCGGGCAGGCTAATATAAAGATCCTGTTTGCCCAGCGTCTGCTCCCCTTCTACCGCCAGAAAGAGCACATTATGTTCAAAATCCTGATAGTAGTCGGCAAAACCACTAACATTTACAAAATTCTGAATAACAATGGGTTTGGGAACACTCCAGTTGTTACCGGAATAGCGACTGCGGGCTATGGGAGCCCGCTTGATACTTTCATAGGTATTAAAAAAGATGCCCTCTGTTCCATTGTTATTAACGGATGCCACGGCATTGCTTTTTCTATCGTTCAGTGGGTTTCCAATGTTTTCTGCAGCAGACCAGGTATTGTTCTGTTTGTTATAACGGGATATGTATATATCCTGAAAATCTTTTGGACCTCCTTCGTTTTTGGGGTGGTTCCTGCGGTTGAAAAAGAGAGTGGTACCGTCTCCGGAAATCATTGGACGAGCCTCCTGAAAATCGGTATTGATCTCCCCAGGTAAATCTTCTTTTTCCAGAGGGGGTTGCTCATTAGTTTGGGCCTGAGCGGCAAACAGTAAACCCGTGATTAGCAATAATGGCAGTGTGCATTTCTTGATCATAGCCGTACTTAAAATTAGGCTGTAATAAAAAGTAAGCGAAGATAGAAAATGAAATGAGGATAGCATCTTTAGATAAATCAATATAAAACTTATTCTTTACAAATTTAGTAATGCCCCTAATTGTTTGATATTTGAACAGAACATCGCCAATTAGCATAGGCAAAACAAGGACATGATCAATTACAGACAGCTGTTTCAACAGCACCTGGCCCAGACCTCTGATTTCCCGCTGATGATGGAAATTGAAAGAGCAGAAGGCGTTTATTTATATGCCCCCGATGGCAAGGATTATATAGACCTCATCAGTGGTATCGGGGTGAGTAATGTCGGACACCGGCATCCTGCCATCCTAAAAGCCATGCAGGAACAAATGGATAAATATCTGCATGTAATGGTCTATGGTGAACTGGTGCAGGCACCCCAGGTACTCCTGGCAGAAGCCCTGGCCGCTACCTTACCCGCTCCTTTAAAGGTTTGTTACCTGGTTAATTCCGGGAGCGAAGCAGTGGAAGGTGCTCTTAAGTTAGCCAAACGCTATACCGGCAGGTTCGAGCTCATCAGCTGTTTCAATGCTTATCATGGCAGCTCCCAGGGTGCCCTTTCCGTATGCGGGAGCGAGCGTTTCAAAAGAGCCTACCGACCGCTTTTGCCAGGAGTTAAACATATCCATTATGGCCTCATAGAGGATCTGGAGTTGATCAGCACCAAAACAGCGGCGGTGATCATTGAAACAGTGCAGGGAGAAGCCGGAGTTCGCACAGCATCTGCTGCTTACTGGCAGGCCCTGCGGCAACGCTGTGATGAAACTGAAACATTACTGATCATCGATGAAATTCAGGTAGGCTTTGGACGAACCGGCTCTTTTTGGGCATTTGAGCAATATGGGATTGTACCGGATATTCTGGTTTGTGCCAAAGGCATGGGCGGCGGTATGCCTATTGGTGCGTTCATAGCCAAAACTGAGATCATGGATGTATTACGAAGAAATCCAATTCTGGGCCATATAACAACTTTTGGCGGGCATCCGCTTAGTGCCGCGGCATCACTGGCGACGCTTAAGATCATACAAGACGAAAATTTAGCTGCTCAGGCCCATGAAAAGGCTGCTATGTTCAAGCAGGAATTACAACATCCGTTCATAAGGCAGATACGAAACAGCGGTTTATTAATGGCAATAGAATTTAGCTCCTTCGAGGTGCTAAAACCAATCATTGACCGGGCACTCTTAGCAGGCGTACTGACCGACTGGTTTTTGTATTGCGATAACAGCATGCGCATAGCCCCGCCCTTAACTATTTCAAAAAAAGAAATCCGCCAGGCTTGCCAGCGGATTCTTTCTATACTAGATAATTAAATTGTTCTTAAGCGTGTTCTAAGTCTGTATTTACCTTCACTGTCAGTACCTGATGCATCTTCTTTGATGGTGAGGCTGCGAAGGGTTTTACTTTTTTCCTGAGCTGCTGCGATCAGTTGCTTTGTTGCTTCTAACCAGCTAGTGTTGCTTGTAGCATGAAGTTCAGTGTGATTCATGAGAAGTAGCATTTAGGTAGTATAACAATTAGACTAACGGTTAAGATAAGCAAAAAGTTACTTATTCTAATATAATTTATTATTATATTATCTTTAACCACATGTTAACCGGTGCAATTACCCTGCCAGAGTAAAACATTTTGCTTGGGAATTGTCTTTTGAAATCATGGATACATGGCAGGAAAAAGCCTTACAGCTTTGCAGCAGATTAGAGCAAGCTTTCGATAGTGCTCGTCTAAAATTCAAACAAAATTCCGGGTTGCTCGACGATATCATAATTCAACCCTACAGAGGGTATGGAAATGATGAAGTGTTCTATGTGAACGGCAGGGTACTCGAAGCTGAAGGCCTGGATATACCCCCTGAAGATGCTTCGCTTTGGGACAACTTGAAATCCCTTTACCATCGCTATGAAAGTGATGAAGTGCCAAATGCGCCTGTCAAGTATGAATACTTTGCTCAGGAGGGGCAAATGGAAACAAATGAGGAAGGCTATTTTTCGGCGGATATTAAAAATGAGCAGAAATTAACGGGGTGGCAACCCATCAGGTACAAGCTGATGAAACAGTATAAATCAGGGCAGCCTCCTGTAGAGATAGAGAGTGAGATACTTTTGCACTCACCGGCATCAAGCTATGGTATTATTTCCGACCTGGATGATACCGTAATTGTATCACAAGCAACAAGTTTTCTTGAGAAATCCCGCATACTGCTGTTGAATAACGAGCGAACCCGCAAACCCTTTGAGGGGGTTGCTTCCTTTTATAAGGCCTTGCAGGCAGGTAGAGATAAGCAACGACAAAATCCGGTATTTTACCTTTCCAATGCTTCCTGGAATTTGTATGATATGTTCAATAACTTTTGCCAGATCAACGGCTTACCCAAAGGTGTTTTTATGCTGCGCGATGTTGGACTGGACAAACAGAAGCTATATAGAAAAGCACATGACGATCATAAATTCGAAAAGATTAATAAGATACTGGAAACATTTAAAGCGCTACCATTTACATTGATCGGAGACAGTGGACAGCAAGACCCGGAAGTTTATGAACAGGTAGTAAAGAAGCATCCCGGCAGGATTCTCGCAATTTATATCCGTGATGTAAATCCGGAAGAAAACCAGGCACGGGATCAGGAAGTAAAAGCCATTGCAGCCAGGGTTCAGCAAACGGGCACACCCATGCTTTTGGTAGCCAATTCTTTAGAAGCCGCCAGGCATGCTGCAACGCTTGACCTTATACCGGAAACAGTCCTCACAGAAATTGAACATGAAACCCGTCAGGATGCGCTAGAAGTGGAGGATATAGGCAACACCCTTGGCCTGCACAAGTTGCTGGGCTAGAGATAATGCCACCATTTCCAGGATGGTCTGTGCGCCAGGTACTTGTAATTGCCGTCATTGGCATATGCTTCCCGTTCAAAAGAAATATTTCGGTAGGCCAGATAACCATTTCTATAATGGAGTAGTCTTATTAAGTACTCAATCAGGTACCACAGGTAAAATGGAATGATCAGCATTTCGGCCT
>JASLAE010000361.1 GCA_030147305.1 Cesiribacter sp. | reverse complement strand
CAAACCTATTACACCAAGAATTTTCTCCTGCATTAAGCAGTTTAAGTTTAGGTTTATTTGTTTGTATTTACGGCTTTAAGTTCTGTATTTTAGGCAATATAATGGCATTTTAATACTTTCAGCCTTGAAAATAGCTGTACTTAAAGAGACAAAGGTACCTGAACGAAGGGTTGCCCTTACACCCGATGTGGTAAAATCACTCACCAAAGCAGGTTTTCAGTGTGGTATAGAAAGTGAGGCTGGACTGGCCTCCGGCTTCTATGACCGTGCCTATGAAGATGCCGGCGGTGTTATTTTCCCCAGCAAACAGCCTTTGCTGCAAGACACCGATCTGCTGCTAAAGGTGAATACGCCAACACCTGATGAGCTGGTGCTGATGCGCGAAGGTGCCGCCACTATTTCCTTTTTATATGCTTACACCGTTCCTGAAATTGTGGATATATGCATTAAAAAGAAGATATCAGCTTTTGCCATGGATGCGGTACCACGCATTTCCCGTGCCCAGAAGATGGATGCACTTAGCTCACAGGCAAACTTAGGAGGGTACAAGGCAGTAATCATGGGTGCTGACGCACTTGGCAAGATCTTTCCACTGATGATGACAGCAGCCGGCACCATTACTCCTGCCCGGGTATTGATCTTTGGTGCTGGTGTTGCGGGGCTGCAGGCCATCGCCACGGCTAAGCGATTAGGTGCTGTGGTAGAAGTGACCGATGTTCGTCCGGAAACAAAGGAGCAGGTAGAATCTTTAGGTGGTCGCTTCCTGGAAGTAAAGGCCGAAGGGGTACAAACAGAGGGGGGTTATGCAAGGGAAGTATCTGCAGAATACCTGCAGAAACAAAAGGAGCTGATTACCAAACATATTGCCGATGCAGACCTGGTAATAACCACCGCGCTAGTGATCGGGAAAAAAGCGCCCCTGCTGGTTACAGAAGAAATGGTGCAAAGCATGAAACCCGGCTCTGTGATCGTAGACATGGCTGTTGAATCCGGCGGCAACTGTGCCCTGAGTGAATACAATGCAACCGTAGTAAAACATGGTGTTATCATCATTGGTGAGGCCAATCTGCCTGCGCTGGTATCTGTAAATGCCAGTGAGCTATATGCCAAGAATATCAGCACTTTGCTATTGCACCTTGCCAGCAAAGACGGATTTAAATGGGAAATGGAAGAAGAAATTACCAGAGGCTCCCTGATAACACACAGAGGCGAGCTGGTGCATCAGTTTACCAGAGAAATTTTAAGTAAAAGAACCGTATGAATACAGAAACCCTGCTAGTACTGCTATATGTGTTGGTACTAGCCTCCTTTGTTGGCTTCGAGCTGATCTCTAAGGTTCCGCCAACCCTGCATACGCCCCTGATGTCTGGCTCGAATGCCATTTCCGGAATCACCATTGTAGGTGCAATTGTAGCAGCTGGCCCGGAGCTTGGTTCAGTGAGCAAGTGGCTGGGGATTGCTGCCTTGTTTTTAGCCACACTCAATGTAGTGGGAGGTTATGTCGTGACAGACAGAATGTTGCAAATGTTTAAAAAGAAGAAAGCCTGACCATGGATAGAGAACTTATTATTCAAATAGCTTACCTGATTGCATCGGTGCTATTTATCATGGGCATTAAAATGCTGGGAAGAACCACCACAGCTAGGCGTGGTAACTCCCTGTCTGCCATTGCCATGCTCATTGCCGTGCTGGTAACATTGCTGGACAGGCAGGTACTCAGTTTTACTGAAATCTTTATAACGATACTGATCGGGTCTGTAATTGGCATTGTAGTGGCGCGCAGGGTTGAAATGACATCCATGCCAGAAATGGTCGCCATCTTTAATGGGTTTGGTGGTGGTGCTTCTGTACTTGTTGCTGCATCCGAATACTGGCGATTAGCCCATACCCAGGCGCTCACGATGGAAACAGTGGTAGGCATAACTGTTGTATTGAGTATCATTATAGGTTCAGTTACGCTCACGGGTAGCTTTATCGCCTTCGGAAAACTAAAGGGTTTTATAAGTGGCAGGGCCATTATTTTTAAAGGGCAGCATGCGTTAAATGCCTTGCTATTTGTGGTCGTGTTGGTTTTGTCTGCCATGGTGGTGGTAGATCCAAACACTGAGCTCTGGATGCTGGGTGTATTAGCTATTGCGTTGCTACTGGGGGTGCTTACGGTTATCCCCATTGGCGGTGCGGACATGCCGGTGGTAATTTCCCTATTGAACTCTTATTCCGGAATTGCAGCCTGCGCTACTGGATTCGTGCTAAATAATCAGGTGCTGATCATTGCCGGTGCGCTCGTTGGAGCCTCTGGTATTATCCTCACCCAGATTATGTGCAAAGCCATGAACCGATCGCTTACCAACGTACTATTAGGAGGCTTTGGCCAGACTTCGTCCAGTACCGATACTGCGGGTGGCGAAGAAATTGTAGTGAAAGAAGTAGGCGTAGAAGAAAGTGCTATGTTATTTGAATCAGCCTCTTCCGTGATAATAGTTCCTGGTTATGGCATGGCGGTTGCCCAGGCACAGCACATTGTGCGGGAGCTGACCGAGCTGCTCGAAAAGCAGGGTACTTCGGTAAAATTCGCCATCCATCCTGTTGCAGGTCGTATGCCTGGCCACATGAATGTACTCCTGGCAGAGGCCAACATCTCCTATGACAAGCTGATTGAGATGGATCAGATCAATGATGAATTTGCAAATACAGACATAGCACTGATCATTGGCGCGAATGATGTTGTGAACCCTGCAGCACGCAGCAATCCACAAAGCCCGATCTACGGCATGCCGATACTTAATGCAGACAAGGCCCGTACAGTTATTGTATGCAAGCGTGGCATGAGTGCAGGTTATGCCGGTATCGAAAACGAACTATTTGGGTATCCCAATTGCCTCATGCTCTTTGGGGATGCCAAAACCACCATGACCAAAGTAGTCAGCGAGCTGAAAGAGCTCGTTCCAGCATAATTTTTTCGTGTAAATTGTTAGTATAGAAGGTTGAAAAGGGGGCTTAGATGCCCCTTTTTTTTATTTTTTAGTATTATCCTACTATTGATAATTGTAGAAGAATACATAACAATATCAAAGCATGTATGAGAGGATGCTGGAAAAAGGCAGGCTAAATTCAGTTAGTGTATTATCTGCTATATAATTTTTCAACCTAACCTTATGATAATGTTGTTCTCGATAGTATCAAATATTATCTGTGTCGATTAAATAAAGCCAGG
>JASLAE010000350.1 GCA_030147305.1 Cesiribacter sp. | reverse complement strand
TACCCATGAAACGACCCATTTTTCTTCTTCTTCTGCTGTTTCCTATATCAGTAATTTTAGCACAGAAAGCGCCTGCTCCAGAGCAGGTAGTAGGTTCCTGGAAGGGTAGCCTGCAGGTGGGAGGTATGACGCTCCCCCTGGTTTTTAACATCAGTAAAGGCGCCGATGGTGAGCTTACGGCTACCATGGATAGCCCTAATCAGGGCGCAAAAGATATACTGGTGCAGGCAGTAAAGCTGGTGGAAGATAGCCTGTACCTGGATGTTCAGGTATTGGGTGGAGGTTTTTCGGGTAGGTTTACGGATTCGGAAACTCTTGCCGGGCAGTGGCGGCAGGGTGGACAGGTGCTCCCGCTGCAGCTCAAGAAAGGAGCTGCTGAAGCCATGCGCCGTCCGCAGGAGCCCCAGCAGCCATACCCCTACCAGGAGCAGGAAGTAACGGTAAATAATGAGGAGGCGGGCATAGAACTGGCAGGCACCCTCACATTTCCTAAGGGAGCCGGAACCTACCCGGCCGTGATTTTGCTCACCGGCTCTGGCGCCCAGGACCGCAATATGAGCCTGCTGGGCCACAAGCCATTTCTGGTGCTGGCCGATCACCTGACGGGCCAGGGCTTTGCCGTGCTGCGCCTCGATGATCGGGGTGCAGGTAAATCTGGCGGTAATGCTGCCACCGCAACTACAGATGACTATGCTTCCGATGCTTGGGCGGCTTATGCATACCTGCAGGGAAGAAAGGAAGTAGCTCCAGAAAAAATTGGCCTGCTGGGAATTAGCGAAGGGGCCTTAATTGCGGCAAAAGTGGCGGCAGAAAATAAAGCAGTGGCCTTTGTCGTACTCTTGGCGGGTAGTGCAGTGCCGGGTACGGAATTACTGCTGGCACAGAACGAAGCCCTACACCAAGCCAGTGGCACACCTGCAGCACCGCTGCAAAAGCTCCTGGCACTGCGGCGCCAGCAGTTTGAGGTAGCCGCCACCACAGCAGACTCCGCGGCTGCAGCCCAGAAGATTAGAGCGATGGAGCAGGAGGCTAAGGGTGCCATGACGGCGCAGGAGCAGGCGCAAATAGGACTAACGCCAGTAAATGAACAGCAAATTGTGTCGCAGCTCAGCACTCTCTGGGTACGCTACTTCCTGGCTTACAACCCTGCCACTACGTTGCAAAAACTTAAAATGCCAGTCCTTGCCCTCTATGGCAGTAAAGACCTGCAGGTGCCCGCCGCCCAAAACCTGCCCGCCACCGAAAAGGCACTGAAAACAGCCGGTAACAAACAATTTACGGTAGCGGAACTGCCCGGGCTTAACCATCTTTTCCAGACAGCCAGCACGGGACTATATACTGAGTACGCCCAGATAGAAGAAACCATGGCGCCCCTGGCCCTGGAAACTATCAGTAAGTGGATAGCACAGGTTGTTAGATAAGGGACTGGCCCCACCAGCCCCTTAGTTGCACCGAGTGCATTACTAACTTATAAGCTTAAAGCTGTGGAAATCTCAGGCGCCAAGATAACAGAGCAGAGCAAAATTGAGCAAAAGATCCATTACATCCATCAAAATCCTATAGAAGCTGGCAATGTGGATGAAGTTGATCACTGGCGTTACAGCAGTGCTCGTCCGCTGAACCCTGTTAAGCTATTAGAGGTATGATGGTGAAGGCTTTGTGGTAATGAGCTAAAAGCTCCTAAGTTCTTAAGTCACTCTGCAGAGCCAGGCGGCTGAACGCACGCCAGCATTGGGGTGAGGACAAACCTGAAGTGCACTTGGGAATAGCAAAAGAGCAGGATGAGGTGTCTGGCAACAAAGCGTCTTTATGACCCGCAGCAACAATAACCAAAAGCTACTGTTAAACGAATAATGCTTAAATCACCTTCCGTACCCTAACAGTATCTGGTATGAAAATATGTCTGCGCCAAAGCCTTTTTCTTTTGGTAATTACCCTCTTTACCATGCTGCTAACGCTGCCTGCCAGCAGCCAACAGAGCGCTGTCCGGCAGAAAGCAGCCCAAAAAGGAACCGTGGAGCGTATAAAGGTGCATGGCAAGGGGCTGGAAGAGAACCTGGCCGGCGACTCGCCTGACCGGGAGGTATCGGTATACCTGCCGCCCAGCTATAAGGTCAACCCAAAGCGCAGGTACCCGGTCGTGTACCTGCTGCATGGCTTTACCGATAGCGATGCCAAGCTGTACGGTTTCGAATCGCACTGGATGAACCTGCCCGATGTGCTCAACAAAGCCTTTGCAGAAGGCAACAGGTCGGAAATGATTTTTGTAACGCCCAATGCCTTTACCCGCTTCCAGGGCAGTATGTATTCCAACTCCGTTACCACCGGCAACTGGGAAGACTTTGTGGCAAAAGAGCTCGTGTCGTACATCGATAAAAACTACCGGACCATTCCGAGCGCCGACAGCCGCGGCCTGGCAGGACATTCTATGGGCGGCTATGGCGCCTTGCGCATCGGGCAGAAATACCCCGAGATTTTTTCCAGCCTGTATCTGCTGAGTCCGTGCTGCCTGGAACCCTCGAACAATGCTGCGCCAGATTCGGCATTCCAGGCCCGACTGCAGGCAGTTGAGACGCCGGCCGACCTGGATAAAGCTGATTTCTTTACCAAAATCATTTTTGCCTCGGCAGCAGCCTGGTCACCCAACCCCCAAAAGCCACCCTTTTTCCTGGATCTTCCGCTGGAGAACGGGAAACTGCAGCCCCTGGTACAGGCAAAATGGACAGCCAACCGGCCCCTGGCTACCATTGACCAATATATCTTCAACATCCGTAAATTAAATGCCCTTGCCTTCGATGCCGGCAACGAGGATACAGGCATAGCCGCCAGCATCAAAGAACTGGACAAAGTCCTGAATAGCTACGGCATCAGGCACTTTTATGAAGAGTATGAGGGTGATCACATCAACAGGGTAGCCGAACGCATCGGCACGAACCTGCTCACTTTCTTCTCCCAAAACCTGTCTTTTGAGCAGAAAGAAGAGTAAAAAGGGGAGGGCCTTAACATCAGGTACTGCTACTCAGCTTTAAAGCAGGTGATCATTTTTTCTGCTAAAGAAGGTAAACGAATCATGCAGACGCCTTCGCCCCAGTTAAGGCTTAATAAGATAACGAACTAATGTAGAAGTTCACCAGCCATATGCTAATAGGAGCTGGCGATAATACAAAGAAATCTTTAAGCAGGGATTTCACGGCTGGTGCTATAGCCAGTAATTATTAAAATAAATCCTGCTGATAGTGCAATTAATTGATTAACAGTATTATATTTAAGTAGATTCGGCTATTGTCTAGAGTTAGATAACAGGCCGAAGGCTATAATTTAGACTTGGGCATGCATGCAAGACGGCCCGGAAACTCCCCGGCAGCCTCTATACTTTTTTTACTGTTGGTTCTTTATCCCTTTGATTTTCTGTTTTTAAGATCTTCCTGTGCGCTTGAATAGGGCTGCTCAGGCATCTCTATAAAAAAATTATTTACTGCGCTATATCTTTTTATTGCAACACGGCTGCTGCTATTAGAGGCCTTCCCTGGCCAAAGCTGTCGTGTATGCTGCTTAGTCTGGTTATTTTGAACTGCTTCCGAACGAAACATTCAATAAAAGGATCATGATGATTAGCAACACAAAGCCCCTGCCCAACATGAGGAAATTCAGTAGGTGGATTTCGGTCATCCACCTGTTTGTTTTTTGCCATATGATGTTTGGCTGCAACTATTATAGAGTAAAGGAAGCAAATAACGATGCGGCTGCCTACCAGGAAGTGGTGCATGCAAAAAACTATGTGATCCTTCACCAGGGTGAACAAGTGTGGCACTTAAACAATATCACGATAGACAATGATCAGAGCGAGCTTAGGGCCAACCTTGCAGAGGTTTCACCAACACATCAAAGTTATAAAACTACACGGGTAAAGAGGTCCAACAGATTCGACGCAGACAAGCAGGATCCTGTCAATGAGGTTCATCTTTATGTTAGGGATTCCATTGAAGCCGAACAGGGTAACATAACCTTACCGCTGTCTTCCTTCGATAAGATCGAAGTATACGACAGGGCTACGGGAATGACTATATTA
>JASLAE010000340.1 GCA_030147305.1 Cesiribacter sp. | reverse complement strand
GGAAATTTTGCGGTATGATCACCCATGCTAAACTTCTGCCCATCTACCGTGCAGACAGATACTGCATATAGCTTCGCATCTTTCTTGCTTTCTACCTCCCCTTCTGTAATGCTTTTGGTTTTGTTAAAATATCGCTCTACGTCTTTGATAAAAGCTCCAAACTCCGGAATGGAGAGCTTTTTCATCAGTGCGTTCTTGAGCAGGCCTTTACCGTGGCCTTCTATAAGCTGGCTAAATGCAGCAAAGCTTAACTGCTCCAGGCTCTTTTTGCTGTCTTTGCCGGTGTAGCCATTGAAGCTTTCTACCAGCCTGGCATCGTCTTGCTTGATGCCCATTTCCTGTAGCCGATCCAGTAATTCCTGAAAACTCACGTTTTTATCTTTGTCTTTATTCAGGGAATCGAACAGAGGCCGCAGCTCTTGCTCTATTTGTTTGTCAATGTTTTCTTCTGCCGGGTTTGCTTTGCTGTTGCGTGCTTTTGCTGCTCTATCTTTCATATATCAATTACTACTAAAATTCTATATCATGTTGTTTCTCTCCTTTAGAGGTACGGAAGAAACGCCAGAATGATTAAAAACCAACAAAAGTGCTGCGCCTGTGCTATACAATAGAATTTCCTGTGATGTATTAAAATACAGCTGCCACCAGCATTAAAAATACAGGCAATTGCTGCACTGCGGCCTTTTAACAAAAAAGCCCAGCCCTCGATAAAAGGCTGGGGTTTCTTTTTATGAATTGCATGCTGCTCTATGAAAAGGCCTGCTGCAAAGCAAGCCTTTCAGCCTACAGCCTTTACTTCTTGCGTGCAATCAAAAAGGCTAAACCACCCACTACAGCAGCTGTTATCGCTAGTTGCTGGGCGAGTCCCTTTGGATTGTGTTTCATCTGTGCTTTCATACCTTTTTCAGCAAAGATATTGGGCACATGGCCATGCGAAATGTCCTCTATGATGCCTTCTACCTCGCCTACACGGTCTGCCAATATGAGTGGGATCCAGTGGCCGAAGCTACCTTCGCCATACTTAAAGGCATAACGGCGAATCATGCCACTTAACCCCTGCGGAGGCATGGAGGTACCAAAAACGGCGGTCACGTTTGGCCGCTCATTAGAATGCAACACTTCAATGTCGATGGGTTGCTGCGGGGGCCTGTCCCAGGTATAGCCTTCGTGCTCCTCATCGGTGCGGTGCTTCATGGGATAGGTAGGATCGTTCTTAGGATCAGCGTCCACGCCCCAGCCTTTTATATGCTTAAAATCTTCTGCTTTAGCTTTCATAATGGTTCTGTTTTTATCTGGCAGTTGGTGGAATCAGTACAGGTTTGATACAGTTATCCAGCTTATCGGAGAAAATGCGATAAGCATCAGAAACTTCTTCTAACGGCATGCGGTGTGTGATCAGCGCTTTGGGATCCAGGATACCATTTTGCACGTGCTTGATCAGCCTTGGCAGCAGGCGCTTTACAGAAGCCTGGTTGGCCCGAATGGTGATACCCTTGTTCACGACATTGCCAATGGGCACCAGGTTCCCTGTTGGTCCGTATACACCCACAATTGAAACAATTCCACCTTTTTTCACTGAGTTGATGGCCCAGTGCAGTGCCGTGGCTGAACCTGCCTGTAACAGCATTTTGCGGCCGGTAATGGTCTGCATGGCACTGCCTGCAGCTTCGGCCCCTACAGCATCTATACAAACATCGGCCCCTAAAGAATCTGTTGTTCTTTTTAAGAAGACAACGGGATCTTCCAGTGACCGGAAATTATAAACTTCGCACTGTGCGTAGTTTTTCACAAATTCAAGCCGGTAGTCCTCCTGGTCTATGACAATTACGCGGCCGGCACCAAACAACCAGGCACATCTGGCAGCCATGATACCCACCGGACCAGCCCCAAACACCACCACTGTATCACCTGGCTGGATTCCGCCCATTTCTGCGGCCTGGTAACCTGTAGGTACTACGTCTGTGAGCATAACGGCATCATCAAGATCCATGCCTTCCGGAATAATGGTGGGTCCTACATCGGCATAGGGAACACGTACATATTCTGCCTGCCCGCCATTGTAGCCACCGGCAGTATGTGAATAGCCAAAAATAGCACCTACGGCGGTAGCCTGTGAATTAGATTCATGGCAATTGCCGAATAATCCCTGTTTGCAGAAAGCGCATTTGCCACAGGAAATGTTGAAAGGAACGATAACATTGTCTCCTACTTTCAACTTCTGCACATCAGCGCCGATCTCTACTACTTCTCCTACAAACTCATGCCCGAAGGTCATGCCCACACGGGTATCTGGCACATTGCCGTTGTACAAATGCAGATCAGACCCACAAATACACGAGCGCAGGACCCGCACAATAGCATCCTGAGGATGCAAAATTTCGGGTTCGGGCTTGTGATCAATCCGCACCCGCTGAGTCCCGCGATAAGTCATTGCTAGCATAAAAAAATTCTCCTTATGATAAGGTGATACATCTATTACGATTAAAAAGTGTTAACCCGCTGTTCTTACTAATGTTATAACTATCCTGTTTCTTTTTGGGGATTTCAATAATAAATTAATATTTCTCTGCTGTGCCTGTTACCCATAAAAGAGGCTGTGGAAGAAATACTATTATAAAGCCAGCATTAGGTATACAATTCAAAAATACACTTATCAAAAAAGCCACTGATGCCTAGCATACGGCTTCAGTGGCTATAAGTATAATGGGCAGAGACCGGCTATATTTCTTCTAAAACCAGCTGCTCGTTGAATTTCTTTACAATCATGTCCAGGTAATATTTGATCCTGGCATATTCTTCCGACACATACACACCCTTTTTAAAATGATAGTTGGCAATACCTTCTACCACGTTACCTCTTACAACATATTTAAGGTTGATGGTAGCCAAAGCATTATCCAGCTCGTAAGTTTCGGGCACACTCACTACTTTATATCCATCGGGTATACTAATGAAAGTGGTAAGGTCCTCTTTTTTAGCATAGATAAAGTCTACCGGATAGGCTCTTGTCTTTTGGGTTAACTTGTTTTCCTTTATTGGAAATTCCAGAAAGGGAGAAATAACCAGTTTATTATCAATTTTTTCAAGGGCAGTTTTTCCTTCATAAGCCATTGTGTAGGGAGCACTGGTTTTATCATAATTAAAGGTTTTCACCTTAGCAACATCCGTAAACCCTTTGCTTAACAAAGCCTCTTTCAGCTTAAGTGAATCGTCTTTATATAAATTCCTGTAGCCCAGTGCTTCAAACTCTGTACTCTGCACCGTAACGGTAGTGTTGGCTACTAAATTTTGTGGATCGAGTGTGAGGTTAATTTTTTTAATGTCAGCAGACTGGATATTGCTGTACAGATCTACCCACATGACCTCCTCCCCCTTTGTTTCTTTTACCACCAAACCCTTTTCGTTAATGCAGCGGGGCGGTATCCTGTTAAAAGCAAGCATTGCCTCTGTACCGTCTGTCAGGAACGGCTTGTCATCTGCATTCACCAGTACCAGCACGTAATCAAAGAAATGATTGAAAGGGTAATTCACTTTTATTTTTCCGTGTGCCCGCGTGCTAATGATAACGGGGTGTGCTTCAATGCCTGCTGCATTCAGCATCGCCACCAGAAACAAATTGATATCGGCAGCATTGCCTGACTTCTGCGTTAAAAAATCTTTGGGGCTTTTAGAGGTGTATTTTGAATTATAACCGTTCCAGTTAAAATTTGCTTTTACCCATGCTATGATCTGCTCACTCTTTTCAAGATTACTTTTCTGATCCAGCTTAATTTCTGTCTCCAGTATTTTCCTGGCAAGCCGTGTAGCCCCATTGGTATATTTGCCGAATGTTTCTTCCTTCAGCAACGCTTTTGTTAGCTCGGGCCAGGTGGTGATAATAGTCTTGCTTCCGCCCCTTGGGCTATTAAACTTTGATAGCTGGAAATCAATTTTTGCCAGGTAATCGTCGGCAGAGGTAATAAATGATTCATCCCTAAAGGCTGGAATATCTTTTAGTACATAGGTGTGGATCATGTCTGTAAATTCAATCCCGTCGCCTACATTCGAACCATATACCTTACTAACAGTACCCCAGGTGCGTTCTGCCTTGTCCACTCTGGATTCATGAAAATCAAATTTAGTGATCCCCTGTCCCAGGAATGAGTATTCATAAAAGGGAATCATTTTAACAATGTACTGACTGTAAACAGTTGGGATTCGGTCCTGAAAATGCCAGTCCGGCAGGTTAAAATGAAAAGGCGTTTCCAAAACATATTTGTATTCTATGACCGACCCTTCTTTAACATCAGGAAAAACAAACTTTTTAGCCCGCCAGCGTTCATTAATTTTTTCTTCATAGACTTTGCCTGGATCTAAGGCTTTCTTAAACAGGCGACCATCTTCCATATTATAGGTATAAGCAACAATGGATGTTATCTTCTCCGTCGCTCCAAAACCATCTACATAAAAAGGTATGCTGATCTCTGCAAAATCAATACCCGCTCTGTTCAGGATCTTGATGCGCTTTGTACGCGTAAAGCGGATGTCATAACCATCATTGGTGTCAAAAAAAACAGATTCTCCTGCATCAAACAAAACAACAGCCTCTGCCAAAGGATCTTTATCATAGCGCGTAAGGGCCAGTTCGTCCTTGGTAATGATGCCAAACTCTCCGGGAATTTTCTGTGCAAGTACCGGAAAGACACAGCTTATGGTAATAATGAACAGTGTAAAGATTTTCTGCATGTTAACGGGGGTTTAAAACAATGGCCGATTTTTTTTGGGTATCCCTAACAGCTGTCAGGAAAGCATAAAAGGCTGGAAATTCTTCTTCAGGATAGTCACCTGCAAATAGCTGAAAACTTCGGGTGATGCTTATGCGACCTGCTGATTGCTGATATTGCTCCTGGTAACGGCCATATTCAGATGCTATGACAACATCCTGCGGCATTTTTACCAGATACTGCTCTGCTGTGCGTAACTGATAGCTAATGGAATCCAATTTATTAAGTGGATAACTGATTCGGATCTGCTCTTTTCGAGAATCGGTAAACGGCAGTTTAGGCAAAGCCAGGGGCGATGGAGAGATTACCAGGCTGCTTCCGAGCTTTCTGAGTTGGTTTGTTAATTTAAGGGATAACTCCAGGTTGAGCAGTGGCGCATCCCTGTGTGGCTGGCTGGCTTTCCAGTTGCTGAGTTCGTAATTCTTTACAGCAATACCGGCCTCAATTGCCTGGAGCAGTTCTTTTTCGCTGCGGTTATGCTGCAGGTATCTATAATATTCAAAAGCATTTCCTCTAAGCTCCTGTGTTATTTGCAGGACTCCGGCTCCATCTTCATGCAATTCATAGTGGTAAGTGGACTTCTCCAGCACATCCTCCAGCTGTAAAGCAGGAGTTTTTACCAACCTGCTGTTATTGCTCACCAGCAATGCTTCCCTGTTTTGGATAAAGGTACCCTGGTAATTAAAGGGAAGATTGTTAGTGGTGTTTTCCAGCCAGAGGGTATCCCCATCTACAGGTACACACAATATTACGTGGTTAAATTGCTGACTGGGCAGGTGGGTTTTTATCTGTACAGGATTATCATCAGCATAAATGGTGGTGTAGTAAGAATCAATTCCCACCTGTCTTAACAGGGCTTTCATGTAGATGGTCAGTGCCTTGCAGTCGCCGTATTTGTTGGTGCATACATACGCGGCAGGGTATGGCTTTAACCCTCCCAGGTCTATCGATACATTGATGTAGCGTGTATGGTCCTGCAGGTGGTGGTAGAGTATCTTTACAATTTCTTTTTTGTCCTTTACGCCTTCTGTTAGCCTATGAACAACTAATTGCTCCTGTACCGGCAACAGATCCAGTCCCTCATTCATCTGGTTCAGCCAGTTGCCAAACGAGGCCCAGCTGCTGAAACTTCCTGCCAGGCCATAGGTAAATACCTCAGGAACAATGGATACATGCGGAATAAGCTCTTCAAGAGGAAGCCCAAAAGCCTGCTGTTCAAAAGGACCAATATCAGCAATTTCCCAACGCAGGGTTTGCTCAGCCGAAAGGGTGGCGGCGGTATGTTTGAATACTTCGGGAAATTCAAGTTTTACGCGATAATTGAGGGGCAACTGAACCGTTAGAGAAGCTTTTTGGGTGGGCACATTGGTTCGCAGCACCGGATACCATTCTGCTACGTGGAGGAATTGATGGGCAACCTGTCGGTAGCGGTATTTAATTCTGTAAGGATAGGTGTTCCACTTCAGTTTAAATTCTTTCACATAGCTGTCTTCGTAAAAGCTACCCTGGTCTATGGCACTCCGGGTCTCAATTTCTTTCTTTCTGAGGGTTCTGAGCGTATTACCATTGGTATCCAGGATGGCAGCTTCCAGGATCTCCAGGCTCTCTCCACTGTAAGGAATGGCAATATCCGAGATCCAGTCAGACTCCTTATTATTGATTTGAATAAGGTAAGCATGTTCTGTGATCAGCTTTCCGCGGTCTACAGTAATATGCGTCTGATAATCGATTACCTCATTGCCTGGCCTGGGTTGTGCCCAGGAAATGGTACTGCAAAACAACAATAGAAATAAGGTAAACAAATGCTGTTTCTGAGTGCACATATCAAGTTAATGCTTTCATTTCTACTAACGTGGCAGCTATAAGTTGTGAGAGCTTTAATAGTTTCTCTGAGCAACTCAGGGTGGTGATGGCCGGTAATTAGCGGTAATGCGTGTCTTAAAATTGCTGAATCGATTTTGCTCGCTGAAAAGCAATTAAATCAGTCTTAAATGTAACAAAAAGCACCGGCTGTATAGCTTTTGTGTAATAAAAATCACAAATTTTCAGCATACCGCAATTAAGGTTTTAAGCAGGGCCCGTTTAGGGTAACATATTTAGCTGATCAGCTGCAAAAGTGGCTGTCACCACGATAGCCTCATCCAAATTTTAACACTGGATAAACTCCTTTTATTAAACCTGGTGCAACAAGCGTAGACATGCCGTGACAGTACTTTGATCACTTTTTAATCAATCTAAGTCTGTCTGGCAGAAGTATTTATTCGAAAATGAATTTATTTACGCACTAAATGCTTTATCATTGCGGGGAAGTATTCTCTGGCAAGATACATTTCCTCAGCAGAGAAATGGCCTGACTAGCTACGTATTACTAAGATTTTACGTTTATTTCTTCGGAGATTTTTGATAGATAAGAATATTTTGAACGGTATTATTTTACTACACACCTTTTTACCTCAATGGCAAATAAATCTCCAGAGATCCTAAATAAGCGTAAAAGAGACATTCTTGAAAACTGGGTTAAACTGCAAATCCAGGATCCAACGCTCCGGGAAGATCTCATGACCAATGATGAATTGCACGCACAGTCAGAAGAATTACTGAATTCATTTGTAAAGGCAATTTATCTGGGCAACTACAGCAACATTGAAAGTCCTGAATACTACCCTATCCTGGAGATTCTGAATACGCTCTCCATCACCCGTGCCCATGCCGGGTTCAGCCCCCGGGAAACAGCCACCTTTGTGTTAAGTCTTAAAAGGGCCATAATCCAGATCCTGCAGGAAGAGCTGAAAGACGATCAGCAATCCCTCATTGAAGAGGTCCTGAAATTATCGGAACTGCTGGACAGCCTGAGCCTCGTTACGCTTGAATCCTTTATTAAAGGAAGAGAAGAAGTGATTCTTCGGCAAACCAACGAGATCAACGAGATTTCCACACCCGTGATCCGTGTGTGGGAAGGCATTCTGGCCCTGCCCATTATCGGTACCCTGGACAGTGAAAGAACGCAGATCATTATGGAAAACCTGCTGCAGGAAATTGTAAATACCGGCAGCAGCATTGCTATTCTGGACATTTCCGGCGTACCAACTGTAGATACACTGGTTGCGCAGCACCTCATTAAAACTGTAAGCGCCACCCGCCTGATGGGTGCTGAGTGCATCATCAGTGGTATCAGGCCGGAAATAGCACAAACCATTGTACACCTGGGCATCGATTTATCCGGCGTACTAACCAAAGCAAGCCTGGCTTCTGCCCTGCTTACGGCCTTTAACAAACAGCAATTGGTAGTTACAAAAGCAAAGGCTAAAATATAAGGGCCTCCAACTTATGGATAGAATACCTATTTTAAAGTTTGGGCATTTTTTGCTGGTTACCATTCAGGTCGATATGTATGACCGACTGGCTCTGAACCTGGAAAATGACCTGATCAATGCTGTGCAAAAGAATGAATCCAAAGGGGTACTCATAGACATATCGGCTGTATCAATTGTAGATTCTTTTATGGGCCGCATTATTGGCAATATTGCCACCATGTCTAAAATAATGGATGCTGTGACCGTGGTGGTGGGTATGCAACCTGCGGTGGCTATTACCCTGGTAGAACTGGGCCTGCCACTGGCAGGTGTGCATACGGCGCTGAATGTAGAAAAAGGCATGGAACTGCTCCAAAAAAGGATCTCACTGGATGCTGAGGCTGATGAAGACGCTGAAGCGGAAGGGGATTATGATGATCAGCCTTAACAAAGAATCGATAAAAATTGCGACAGAGCAGGATGTAATCTTATTTAGGCAACGGCTTAAAGAGTATGCCACCAAAATTGGCATGGGCGTGCTTAACCAGACAAAGCTCATTACAGCCTCCAGCGAGCTGGTCCGAAACATTCTGGTGTATGCAAAACAGGGCGAGGTTATCATAGAAGTAATTAGCGACCGCATACAAACAGGTATAAGAGTAACCTTTAAAGACGAGGGGCCCGGGATTGACGATATACAAAAGGCCATGCAGGATGGTTACTCTACCAGCAAACAAAAAAGCCTTGGGCTGGGCCTGCCAGGCGCTAAACGGCTGGTAAATTATTTCGATATCCAATCTAAACCCGGACATGGAACAACCGTTACAATTATCCGCTGGAAACGGTAATGCTGCTGCCCATATCCGCTACCGGATCGAGGATCGCAGTTATCTCCCCATCATTAAAAAGGAGATGTCCAAAGCCGCCGATGCCCTTGGCTTTTCAGCAGAACGCATTGGCCGCCTGGACATCATCACCACAGAGCTGGTTTCTAACCTGGTAAAATTTGGTGTGCGCAAACGGGAGCTACTCTGGAAACCGATTTGCTACCTGCGCCAGAAAGGGATTGAAATAATTGCTATTGATGGTGGTGCCGGGATTGCCAGCACCAGCAGGGCACTGCAGGACGGTTATTCCACCTCGGGTACTGCCGGAGAAGGCCTGGGGGCCATCAAACGGCTTTCCGACATCTTTGACCTTTACTCGCAGCAGGGGCAGGGCACGCTGGTGCTGGTTCGCCTGTTTGCCCATGATTATAATGATCTGAAGAGAAATGAATTTAATGCCTGTGCTATTTCCGTAGCAAAACCTGGTGAAAAATTATGTGGTGATGGTTATCAGATTGACTATGAACCGGAAGCACAGCGTTTGCGTCTGTTAGTAACAGATGGCCTGGGGCATGGTCCGGAAGCACACCTTGCGTCAGAGGCAGCCATTGAATCTTACGCCACCTACCCGGGGCCTGAACTAAGCAGTACATTAAAACAGATGCACGACAATATTAAAAAAACCAGGGGTGTGGTAGCAATGGCAGCGCAGTTTAATTTCCAGGATCAAAAATTAAGTTACTGCGGGGTTGGTAACATTGCGGGCAGGTTGCTGGGTTATGATAGCGCCAAAGCCTTACCCTCTTTCAATGGCATTGTTGGTCATGTGGTTACCTCACGTTTACACGATCAGGAGATCCTGTGGGAAAAAGGAAGGCTCCTGGTTTTACATTCCGATGGTATTACCTCGCGCTGGGATTTATCGAAATACCATCAAATACAAAAGCATGACCCGACCCTGATTGCTGCATGCCTGTATAGAGATTTTAACAGGGGCACCGATGATGTAACCGTTTTAGTAAGTAAATATCCGGATGTAGATGGAGGAAAAGGTACAAAAACCTATCGTTGAGGTTTCGCTTGACAGGGAGCTTGATCTGGTAGTTGCATATAAGAAAGCCATGCAACTGGCCGAGATCTCGGGCCTGAACTTTACTGAGCAGACTAAATTTGCAACGGCCGTCTCAGAGATCTGCCGCAATGCCCTGATGCATGCCAAAGGTGGTATGGTAAGCTTTTATATAGCACAGGAAGGTGCTAATTTTTTTATTGAAGCAGTGGTGACTGATAAGGGGCCGGGGATCAAAAACATAAAGTCGCTCCTGGAAAGATTAGACTTGCAGGTAGACGGGCAGCGCAGCGGCATCTACAATTGCAAACGGCTTTCAGACCGTTTCGATATGGAGAGCTCTGAACAGAGCGGCACCCGTGTACGCATAGGCAGGCGCCTGGCAGCCAACCACCCACCCATTAACCACATGATTCTGGCAGGCTGGCGCAAGCATTTCAGCCAATTGGCCCCTGCTTCGCCCTACGATGAGCTGAAGCGTCAAAATCACCTGCTGCTCAAAACCCTGGAAGAACTGAGAATAAGCAAAGATCAGACGCAGGAACAGCTGGAACAAATACAGTCGCTCAATAAGGAACTGGAGAAAAATTACCAGCGAATCAGGCAACTATCGGCAGACTATGCCCGGCAAAACGAGCTGCTGATGAAAAGAAACGAGGAGCTCGACGAATTTGCCCATGTGGTATCGCATGATTTAAAAGGGCCACTGCGCAACATAAAAGGCCTGGTGCAGCTCATGGAGATGGGAAGGGCCAAAAGCATGGAAGAAACCACTACCATGCTCAAGGGCCAGCTGCAAAAAATGGAAAGTCTCATAGAAAATGTGCTTACCTATAGCCGAACCGGGCACGAGAAAATAGATAAATCTGCCGTAAATATGGATGTTCTGCTGCACGATTTAGTAGTCGGGCTCTCCAGACCAGAGCATTTTCACATTGAAATAGAGCCAAACTTCCCGGTCATTTTTACAGAAGAGATCTTTATCTTTCAGATCTTCAGCAATTTACTCATCAACGCTATTAAGTATAATGACAAGCCGGATGGCCGTGCCAAAATCGGGTATGAACCTTCATCCATCAGCGGAGAGTTCTATTACTATGTAGAAGACAATGGTTTGGGCATACCCAAAGATAAGAGAGAGAAGGTATTTAAGATCTTTACCGTACTGCACCAGGTAGAGGGTGTAGACAGTACTGGAATTGGCCTGGCAATTGTCAAGAAAATTATTCAGGAGAAAGGCGGACAAATCTGGATTGAGGACTCTAAACATTGGGCCGAAGGCTGCCGCTTTTGCTTTACCTGGCCTGCAGAAATGGTGCTATAGCAATTAAGTAGCCCTGCTGCCACTCTACCCTTCTTCATTAACTTTCTGCGCTGGTATGCACGCTGGTACCTTTGCACAAAAAAACCAGATAATTCGGTTATGGCAATAACCCAAACTATCTGGTCTTCAAGATTCTATATTATTTCAGAAGTAGCTAAATAAGCCCTTCGCGTACAGCGTTAAAGCTTATTTACCAGCTCCAGGAGCTTCATCAGCCGCTGGTCGAAGGTACGGCTCGTGTTCAGGTATTCCTGTTTGCTCATAAGCTTGCCACTCAGACTTAAATAGAGGTACATCTTTTCCGGGGCAGGCACAAACATCAGGCTCATGCCATCTGTAAAAACAACTTTCAGCATATCGGCCGGTCTGGAGGTAAGCTTCAGTTGTTTGGAAGAGATAAAGCTGGTGAGCTTGTTCTGTTTATAGTCAATAATTTCTTTGATGGACATACTGGCGACTGATGCCGACTTTGTGGTCCTAAAATACTTCATCAGCCGCAGATAGTGATCCTCCTGCTGCGAGCTTGACAGCGTTACCGCCAATACCTTTTCTTTATAAAATCCATAGCGGTAGTACAGCTCCAACAGCTTATCGAACAGGCTCAGGTCCTGTTCGGCCTGGGCTTCATGCAGCCGAATTAACTGCTCCACCAGATAGGCCAATCCCCGGTTACTCCAGAACTCTCCTTTTTCTGTTACTGCCAACACTTCGGAAGCACCTGTTTCTGCAAGTACGCCGGCCCCTATCTCGGGCAGGTTTTCAGTATTTAATACTTCAGCCTTGCAGGCATATTCTTTTCTAAGCAGAATGGAGTCAAGCATATCTGTCATGACCACAGAACGTATGCAGACCAGGTCCTTTTCGGCTGCCTGATCTGAGAGCGCATCTGCCAGCACTGCAGCCAGCTGATGAACACTGAGTAGCTGAAAAGGCGCATCGGCACTCTTGCGAACACCAATGCTGAGCTTATGCTCTTCGGGCTGAGCTGTTATGACCAGTTGCAGCGCCTGCTCCTGCGCCTGTGCTAATACCGGCGACAGCTGTTGGTAAGTGAAACCACATGAATTGGCATCACTTTCCAGCGAAAAATTCATAAAATGACACGCCAGTCCCTTATCCCGAAGTTCGTTGGCCAGCAGTTCTGCACCCGGGGAGCCTGCAATTAAGATGGTAACGGCGGCTGTTCCCTGCTTCGATGTTGGTTCTGTTTGTGTAAGTTCGCTTTCTATCATTGGGTTGCAATAGTTTTAAATTTCATTTAAAATGCAGGCAGGCTCTTCTATCTGTTTCGCTTAGCGCACATGCCAGCCTGTGTTAAGCCCTTAGAACTGTTTTAAAACTATTTTTGAACAGTTTCCAGGAATAACAAGCGTTTGTTGAGCAATTAAATCTTAAGGAGATGAGAGAATTTGGGAGCAGCGCAAGGCTTTACAGGTTAACAATAGAACACATCTCTCATGGGTGCTTTATGCACGAGTGATCTTACAAAATAACGAATATTAGTACTTAAAGCCAAGTAGAATTGTCTTTACCTTTTCCATAGGGGAACAGATGCTATGAATTGCCCTTTTTGTCACAAAACAGCACAAGACTATATCTTGCAAAGCAGGTACTTTGCTACCATCTATAACATCTCCCCCATTTTGCCCGGGCATTCTCTTGTAATTCCTAAGCGGCATATAGAGAGTTTGTTTGATTTATCAAATGCTGAAGTAGCCGAATTTATGCAATTAGGCAGAGACATGGCGCTGCTGCTGGGACGGGTATTCAGCACAAATGCTTTCGACTGGGCCATACAGGAAAAAGAAGCGGCGGGTCAGTCGGTGCCCCACCTGCACATGCACGTAGTGCCTCGCAAAATAGGTGACCTGACCAAGCCCGGTGCCTGGTACCAGGCACTTGAAAAGAGCCAGCAAACCGATATTGATACCTATGAGCGCTTTCGCCTAAACGACGACCAGCTGCAGGAACTTACCAGCCGCCTGCAACAGGCAGCCGTGAACCCGGGCTCAGGTACGCCCCTGTGAAAACTTAATGCAGTCCCTAAATAGGTTCACGTGCGGAAAATATGCCTGTGCATTAGCAGCCCCGGATTGCTGTAATTGCTGGCAGGTGGATGCTTCTTTACGCTTCTTGATTGAGACAACTTTTGCTTTTATTCAACCTGCAACAAGCTGTATTATCTTTTATAGCTAAGCATGCTTTCTATTTTCCCCAAATTAAATCTGTTGATTACATAGTGAATCAGGGGGAGTGTAAGCTCTTCTCGAATTCTGTCCATGAGCGTGCCCATTAAAAATAAGGCCAGTGTTATCATCAATAGCATCAGGAAGTGAACATAGGCAGAGCTATTGTGGCTCATGGCATACAGGCTTTCTACCAGATAGGTTCTCACCAGCGGATGATCATGAAACAGGTATACCCCCAGCACATAGGGAGAAATCTCGTTGATGAGGCTGCTTTGCAGGTTCAGCCGCTTAAAGCAAAAGAAAAATGAAATGGCCGAAACCATGACCAGCGGATTGTTGTAGGCAAAAGCCTTTCTAATACCCGTATCATAAATACTGCTGATGCTCAGGTAAGCGAGCAGAAATATGAGCAGTGAAGAAATCACATAAACTGGTAAGGCGTATTTCTCCAGCTTCTCGTGATCTAAATATTTACTTATGTACTGGGCCAGCAAGTAAATATGGATAAAGCTGATCACAGAAAGCCCCCTTTGCGCCCCAATGGCTGTAGCTCCAAAAAAAAAATCGAAAACAGTATTGATGAGCGTAAAACTGATGATCACAAACAAAAACTTTTGTTTCGAGAAGGAATCGATGGCGGAATTCAGCAACGGGCTTAACAGGTACAAGGCCAGATAAGCTGTAATAAACCACCACATACCGGTGAAGAGCGGGAATAATGCCTGCACATATGTGCGCAACCCAACATAGCCCAGGGATAGAACATCGGCCGCCAGGGTAATAAGCAAGGAATAAAAAAGCACCTGGAACAGTAAATTTAATACTGTTGCTACTTTAAACCTGATCCTATAAAAGCCAGAGATAAAAACAAAGCAGTTTACAGCAATCACCAGAAAGCTCTTCAGAAACACATAAGCTACTGATGTTTCATTAACCATTTCATAGTTACCGAGACCACCCTCCATTTCGGCACCATGCACGATTAAATGGTACCCAATGATCATTAACATCAAGACAATTCTTAGCAGCTCTATATTTGATTCGCGGGTAACACTCTTTATTTTTTGAATAGTCATGATTTTTTTTTGAAAACAGCCAATTGCGCCGCCAGTAGCAGCGGCCATTAAATGCCTACCAAAAATCCATGCGCATACAGACACAGAAGGTCTGTAACAGCATAAAGACTACGAAATAAGCAGTTAGCAAAATAAACCAGCAGGAACACCATATACATGGGGCTGGTCAAAGATCCCGGTGATAAGATCCGGGATAAGGTGGCTATCCTCAGGGTGGAGTAAGACTTAAAAATAAAGGCATACCGTAAAAAATCACTCTGTGAGTGTTTGGTAACATGCTATTGAACTGAGATTTTCAAATAAGGTTTCATCTTCTGCATAGAAGATGGCGATGCACCAAGATGCTTAAAATCTCTTTTGCTATAACAAAGCCTGGTGGGGTGTTCGTTAATTTCCATGGCTTATGCCACAGCAATCTCAGAAGTTAAGCCGGCCGCCCGGCAAGAATCAAATTACTGAACAACCGGAGTTTCTTCCGCTACATCGGCTACCTGATTATCCCTTTGGCGAATTGCTTTAATGCCCCTGGCGTCGCTGATAAGCGTATCCTTGTAAAATTCTACCAGTCCGGTTTCCAGGTTGTACATGGCCCCTACAATGGCGATCTCGCCCTGTTCAATCATTTGCTCCAGAATATAACTTCTTTCAACAATGGCATTAACAGAACGCTTCACATTGATGGTTGCCACATTTTCCACGAACTCTTCATTGGCAGAATTTCTCATGCCCGGATCTGCTGTTGTCGTTTCCTTATAAACAGCCGGTTGCAGTTTGGATAAAAGTTCGGTCAGGTTTCCCATTTCCAAATTATCGCATGCGCCTTTAACAGCACCGCACTTGGTGTGCCCCAAAACCACCAGCAGCTTAGAACCGGCTACTTTGCAGGCAAATTCCATGCTGCCAATAATATCGGTGTTCACAATATTGCCGGCTATCCGAATAGAAAAAATATCGCCCAGGCCCTGATCAAAGATCAGCTCGGCAGACGTTCTGCTGTCTATGCAGCTTAATACGGTTGCAAAGGGCCACTGACCGTTCCGGGTTTCGTTCGCCTGCTGCAGAATATCGCGGTTCCTTTTAAGATTGTTAACGAACCGAAGGTTGCCATCTTTCAGTAACTCCAGCGCCTTAATAGGGTTTATGTTCGACTGTGTTTCTTTCGTGTGTACTTGCATTTGAAACTGAAGTGATGTGACTGGAATTCTCAATTTTGTACGCTTCTCTAAAGCCGATCAGCCGTACCCTTATTTTCTTATCCCTGGAACCGATCTCGAGAAAATCCCGGATCAGTTGCAATACATCCTGATCGATGTAAACAGTGTTGGATGCATCTATGACCACCGTACTTTTTTCCGGTAAATGAATGAGTGTTTGTTTAATCGCCGCTTTGTTCAGGAATGAAACTTCCTGCGCCAGATCAATCCGGATGGTTTCTCCTTCATGATGTGCCTCTTTATTGAAAAAGTAAGCGAGCTTTAAATTACCCTTCAGGATAAAAAAGACACTTACTGCCAGGCCTATACCAACCCCAATCAGCAGATCGGTAAAAACAACCGCCAGTACCGTAGCAATAAAGGGAATAAACTGATATTTGCCACTCTGCCACATGTGCTTAAATACCTGGGGGCTTGCCAGCTTATAGCCAATCATAATCAACACAGCAGCCAGCGTAGCCAGGGGTATTTTGTTGAGCAAGCCAGGAATGGCCAGTACCGCTCCGGCCAGGAACACACCATGCGAAATTGCTGCCCGTTTGGTGCGGCCCCCGGAATTTACATTGGCAGAGGTTCTTACAATTACCGAGGTAATTGGAATTCCCCCTATCATCCCACTCAGGATGTTGCCTATTCCCTGCGCTTTTAGCTCTGTGTTGGTATTGGTAAAGCGTTTGAGCGGATCTAATTTATCTGCTGCCTCAATAGACAAAAGCGATTCTACACTTGCCACAACGGCAATGGTAACCGCTACGATCCAGACCTCCATGTTGGCGATTGCTGTAAAATCAGGCAAAGAAAACTGACCTAGAAATTCGTCGAAAGACGCCGGCATTGGCAGGTTTACCAGGTGTTCGGTACCTATGGCAAAGGAAGAGTCTAATGCTATGAACAGCTCGTTTAGCAGGGTGCCGGCAACTACTGCTACCAATGCACCGGGGAGCGCTTTCAACTTTTTAAGAAACTGAACCTTAGTGAATGCGATCAGGATCGCCAGCGACAGCAGCGTAACCAGTACGGCACCTCCGTGTATAAAATTAAAAGTCTCCCGCAGGGCGGTAAGCGTATTGTGGCCGGTGCTTGCTTCTACAAAGGAAAAATCACCAACATAGTCTGCATCGTAGCCAATGGCGTGGGGCAGCTGCTTGAGCACAATAATGATACCGATGGCTGTAAGCATGCCTTCAATAACATTGGAGGGGAAGTAATTGGAAATGGAGCCCGCTTTGGCAAAGCCCAGCGCTGCCTGTATAACACCGGCAAGCACTACCGCCAGCAAAAAGGTCGGATAGGTGCCCAGACTGGTAATGGCCGCTAAAACAATGGCTGTTAAGCCGGCGGCAGGACCCGCAACGCTTAACTGTGAATTGCTAAGCGCGCCAATAACAATTCCTCCAATAACACCAGAAATAATCCCTGCAAAAAGTGGCGCTCCACTGGCCAGGGCAATTCCCAGGCAAAGTGGCAGTGCAATCAGAAATACAACAGAGCCCGCTAATATATCAGATTTAAAATATTTTGTATCAAAAGTCATCTTCACTCCTCAGCTTATGAGGTGCAAAGGTCGGCCGCAGCAGCTTAAAAAAGCCTTAAAAAGAATAAATTTTAGCTTAAAGGAAGGGAAACCCGAAAGCAATTGGTACGTGGCGGCGTCGCTGTATAGGAAATTGTACCGCCGTGCAAATGCAGAATTTTATGTACAAAGACCAGCCCCAGCCCAAAACCGCGCTTGCCTATACTATTTTCTCCTCTAAAGAAATGCTGAAACAGGTAATTGTTTTCCTTGTCCCGGATAATGGCACCATGGTTGGTAAAGTCTATGATGAGTTTATCGGGAGCAGTCTTGATCTCGATTTTAGCCCCGGGCTCACTGCTGTACTGGATGCAGTTGATCATCAGGTTGGTGAGCGCAGCCTTCAGCAAACGATCATTGGCCAGTACAGTAAGGCTGTATTCGTTTTCTATGGCATGGGTATATTCAATACAGAACTGAAAACCGGGGTGCAGCCTGTTCAGCTCTTCTGCCAGATCAAAAATAAGCTCATCAACCCTTACCAGTGTATGGAGGGGAATATTGCCAGATTCTGTTTTGGCAATCTCCAGCAGGGAATTGATGATCTCACTAAGATTCATGGTCTCATCTTTCTGCATTTTGATCATTTCTATGATCTTGTCCCGGTCGGGTTCTTTTTCTATTTTCTCGAAATTAGAAACCAGGATGGCAATAGGGGTCTTCAGCTCGTGCGAGATATGGTGAACAGCATGTTTCTGGAAGGAAAAGGCTTCGTTCATTCGCTTCATTAGCTCATTGAACCGTTGCGTAAGAATGGCTACCTCGTTTTTGCTCGTGGGGCCTGCAACCAGATCTGGTTTTACCTCAAAATTATAGTCTTTGATCTGGCTGGTGAGCGTTACGATTGGATTGGTTATTTTTTTTGACAGATAATAGGACATGCCAACGACCCCAACCAAAATGCAAAGGAAAGTCAGCGACAGCTCATATTTCAAATAGTTAAGGTTATGATAGCCAGATACATCATAGGCCTTGCTGATGCCGAAATAACGCTCATCCCCTAATACGAGGGACACTCCTACCACATCATACAAGCCATCTTTTTGTGCTACCCACTGCATGGTAGGCGACAGCGTCTCCAGCATGTCCTGTGCGTATGGAATGGGCGTATCATCAATGCTTGAATAGATCAGGGTCTTGTTCTTATCAAAGATTAACAGCTTTTCGTCGTAGAGATCGTTGATGGTGACCCGATCCATGGCCTGTATCAGTTCTTTGTCGATGCCCCTGATTTCTGTTAGAAACTTAAGTGTGCTGGTAATTTTTTCCTGCTGCTGTACATGAAATTCATCTGCACGATAGCTATAAAAAAGGGTATAAATAAACAGCAGCGCAAGGCCAACCAATACGGTAGTCACCACTGAAAAATAAAGCAGAATCTTTTCCCGGATGCTCATTATTCTTCGAAGTAGTAACCAAACCCAATTTTCGTTTTCAGAGAATCTTTCAGGAATGGCTTATCGATTTTCTTGCGCAAAAAATTAATGTAAACCTCTATGGTATTGGTGTTGGTATCCACGGCATTCCCCCATATTTCTTTAATCAGGTCCTTTTTAAGCACCAGCTCACCCTTAGCACTGATCAACCGCAGTAGTATCTGGTATTCTCTGGGTGTAAGTGCGATCTCCCTGCCCTGGCGGGTTACCTTTTTGTTTGCAGGATGCACCACAATATCTCCTGCCACCAGCACCGCCTCACTTTCCTCTGCGCGTGTGTCCAGGCTCCTTCTTTTCAAAAGTGAGTGAATCCGCAGCACCAGCTCCCGCATATAAAAGGGTTTGGTTAGGAAATCGTCTGCCCCACTCTCATAGCCCAGGATCTTATCTTCTATCTGATCGAAAGCAGTTAGGATGAGTACAGGCGTGAGGGCATCATATGTTCTGAACTCGCGGCATAGATCATAGCCATTTTTATAAGGCAGGTTAATGTCCATGATGATGCAGTCGAACCGGTCCTTTTTAAGGATTTTCTCAGCAATCAGCCCATCAAACGCTGTTTCTACAAACATTTGTTCTTCTGTTAAAGCTTCCTTGATGTTCCTGTTCAGCGTTGGGTCATCTTCAATCACCAGAATCTTTTGCATTTACTCACTTTTAGGCTGACTACAAAATTACCGATAAAAAATGGTGGAAAGTATTGCTTCCTGCTGCTTTCCCCAAAGTTAAGGGGCTAATCTGCAGCTGACTCCTGTGCAAAAAAGTCTGGCATGGTAATCCTTCCGAACAGAGCGATTTCTGAATAACCCTTGCGGCTGCCAAGCCATGATTCAGAACTTATAGGCGCTCCGTTAATTTCTCTATTGTGTATACCCTAGAGATGATCAGGGGGGAAATAAATCCCTCATCAGTCCTCAGCCTTGCAGGAAATCAAACAGTAGGCACAACTACAGGTTCTATAAGAGGGTAGCTTTTACACACAGCAGAAGCTTAGACCTAGGATTCGGGATCGTATTTTTTTAAAGCTGGATGGCACTGTTAATATTTTATCTTTTACTGGCCCTGGTGGTTTCTTTTCTATGTTCGGTGCTGGAAGCCTCCCTGCTTAGTTTCACACCATCCTACATTGAATCATTAAGTGAAGAAAAGCCAAAGCTCAGTAATGAATTGCGCAAGCTAAAGAATGAGGTAGACCAGCCCCTGGCGGCTATTTTATCCCTGAATACCATAGCCCACACAGTAGGGGCTGCAGGTGTTGGAGCACAGGCAGCCATTGTATTTCATGACATTAGCACGGTATTATATCGGGTATTTTAACTATCCTGATCCTGGTATTTTCCGAGCTCATTCCAAAATCGCTTGGCGCCAAATACTGGCGGGAACTCGCTTTTTTTACTGCCAAAACTTTAAAGATCCTGATATGGGTCATGTACCCCCTGGTGCTGCTTTCCCGGGTAATCACCAAAATGATGGGTGGTAGTGCCCACGGCATGGCCGTAAGCCGGGAAGAGCTTTCCGCCATGGCCGATATTGGGCAGCAGGAAGGTGTTTTTGCTGAAAGCGAAACCCGCATCATCAAAAACCTGATTGCATTCCAGGAAATCCTGGTCCGGGACGTAATGACGCCGCGCACGGTTGTGGTGATGGCCGACAGTAAGTTGATGCTGAAGGAAATTTATCACGATAAAAGCTTCCTGCGCTTTTCGCGAATTCCGGTTTATGAAGAAAACAGGGACAACATTTTAGGCTATATGCATAAACACGAGCTCCTGGAAAAGCTGGCCGATGATCAGCATCACATGCAGGTGAATGACATTGTACGGACCATGGTAATTGTGCCGGAGACTACCAGTATACCCGCAGTTTTTGAAAAACTTATGCAGAAACGGGAGCACATTGCCCTGGCCGTAGATGCCTATGGTGGTATGACGGGTGTTGTAACCATCGAAGATGTGATGGAAACCCTGCTGGGGATAGAAATTGTAGATGAATTTGATAAGAGCCACGATATGCAGGAGTATGCCCGGCAAAAATGGCAGGAGCGGGCAATGAAGCTGGGCCTCATCCAGGAAGGAGATTTGCATGCTACGCTTCCTAACAAAGAAAGGCCCTGAGCTGGAATTATTTTTTTGTTAAGCCGGAGGTGCCACTTCTGTTTAGCATCTGTTGAAAACAGCTTCAGCCGTATGTTGGCTTTTTGATAGCGGGGCTTCCCTTGAACTTATGCGTAAACTGCTCTGCTTCGAATCGAGCATGGCAGGCGGCGGCAACAAACAAAGCTGTTCATGCTGATGTTAACTCTTTGCTTTGTCCGGTCAGCGGTGTATACCAGCCAGTATACTTTTTCCTGCTTTGGCAATGCGCGCTTATTATCGTTGCCATGCAGGCCCTGCCTCCATCACTACCAGTGTTTATTATTAGCAAGTAACAAATGGAAAAGCGAGATATAATTGTCATCGGTGCATCGGCCGGCGGTGTATCTGCCCTTGAACAATTGGTGAAGACACTCCCAAAGGATTTTCCGGGATCTATATTTATTGTGATGCATACACCGCCCTTCTCTCCGAGTAAACTGCCTGACATACTTAGCAGGATGGGCGAGCTGGAAGCTATACATGCTACAAATAAAGAAGCTATTGTCAAGGGAAAAATTTACATAGCTCCCCCGGACCATCATATGCTGTTAGAGAAAGGGCAGGTGACTGTAAGCAAAGGGCCCAAGGAAAACCGGTTTCGCCCCTCCATTGATGCATTGTTTCGTTCAGCAGCCTACGAATATGGGTCCAGGGTTATTGGTATGGTATTAACAGGCGCGTTGGATGATGGCACCTCGGGCCTATGGACCATTAAGCGCATGGGTGGTATTGCCA
>JASLAE010000322.1 GCA_030147305.1 Cesiribacter sp. | reverse complement strand
GGTCAGATCATAGGGGTTGTTAAAGACTTCCATTACAAAAGCTTATATGATCGGGTAGAACCGGCC
Source organism: Cesiribacter sp. (assembly GCA_030147305.1). Taxonomy (GTDB): domain Bacteria; phylum Bacteroidota; class Bacteroidia; order Cytophagales; family Cyclobacteriaceae; genus Cesiribacter. The sequence goes on along the minus strand of JASLAE010000322.1, from coordinate 2,601 downwards.
GTACTCCAGATTTACCCCGAAGCCTATTGGAAGGTTGCCGTGAAAGTGAAAACAGCCGACGTTGAAAATGCGCTGGCCGATGTAAAAGCCGTCTGGAGCAAGTTTTCTCCGGAATACCCCCTGGAATACAACTTCCTGGACGAGAGCTTTGACATGATGTACAAAGCAGAGGACAAGCTAAAGTCGCTGCTCTGGATCTTTACCGGCATCGCCATTTTTGTGGGTTGCCTGGGTTTGTTTGGCCTGGCGGCCTATGCAGCTGAACGCCGCACCAAAGAGATCGGCATTCGAAAAGTATTAGGAGCCAGTGAACAGAACATTGTGATGTTGCTGTCGATGGACTTCTTAAAACTGGTGCTGGTAGCCATTGTCATCGCCTCGCCCATTGCCTGGTACTTTATGGATAACTGGCTGCAGGATTTCGCCTACCGCATCCCTATCAGCTGGTGGATCTTTGCCCTGGCTGGCTTAGCTGCTGTAGCCATTGCCCTGATCACGGTTGGCTTCCATGCCATCAAGGCCGCACTCCGGAATCCCGTTAGAAATCTTAGAACAGAGTAACCATAACGCTATCCCTATGCTACACCATACCTTCAAGCAAATCTTTCGCAGCCTCTGGCGACACAAGAGCTTTACCTTTATCAATCTGCTGGGATTGTCTTTGGGCATTGCAGCCGTGGTTGTGATTTTTCTGATAGCTAATTATGAGAATAGCTTTGACACTTTTCACTCGGACAGCGACAATGTATACCGTATTGTAAGTAAAGCAGAGCGGGGAAATGCCATAGTGAACCAGGCTGAGGTACCCTATCCAACAGGCAAATTCCTGAGGGCCGAGTATCCCGGCATAAAGGCCACACAGATCCACTTTTCTGATGAGACTCAGATCCGCATTGGCAACGAAACACCTTTTATTGAAGAGAACATAGTCTATGCCGATTCCCTATTTTTTAAAGTACTGGATTTTTCCGAAATAAATGATTTGTGGGTCGCAGGCAATCCGGCTACTGCCCTGAGTGGTCCCAACCAGGCAATCTTGACGGAGGGCACCGCACAACAATATTTTGGCAGCGCTAACCCCATAGGCAAGCTTATCCGCCTGGATAATAAAGTGGATGTGGAGGTGGTAGCCATCATCAGGGATATTCCTGCTACCAGTCATTTGCCTATCAACATGATATTGTCCTTTTCTACCCTCACCAGCGATTTAATGGGTGGATTGGACCTAAACGCATGGAATTTTACTGCCAGCGGGTACACCTATGTTCGTTTGGAGAATAGCTTTACAGCGGCTGCAGCAGAGCGGGCGCTAAAGGATATCATAGAACGCAATGCAAATACTGATCTGGCCAAGAAAGGGGAGATGTACCTGCAACCCATTACGGTTATTCACTTCGACCCAACCTTTAAAGACAGCAATCCATCTTATACAGTCAGCCCCAGGTACCTGCTGATGCTCATGTTGCTGGGAGGATTTATTATTCTCATTGCCTGTGTGAATTATATCAATCTTTCTACCTCCTTTGCCTTTACCAAATCGAAAGAAGTTGGTATTCGCAAGACCATAGGCGCCTCCAGGAAGCAGCTTTTTTTGCACTACATGCTGGAAACCCTTGTGCTTACTGTTAGTGCCGCCATACTAGGTATACTACTGGCGCTGCTGGTACTGCCGGCAGTTAACCTAACCCTTGATAAACACATAACGGCAGCCCCTCTCCTGAGCCCCGCTTTCATGTTGGGGGCATTCGGATTTGTGCTGCTCATTACTTTTATCTCTGGAATATACCCTGCCCTAATCCTGGCAGGCTTTAATCCCATTGCTTCCCTTAAAAATCAGCTGACGATGCCAGGCAAGAGTTCGGTGGTGTTGCGCAAAGCGCTGGTGGTCTTTCAGTTCACAACTTCAACTGCCCTGATCATTTGCACGCTTGTTATTGCACGGCAAATGGAATATTTCCAGAACAAGGAGCTGGGCTTTAATAAAGAGGCTGTTGTTGAAGTAGGCCTGCCCGAAGCTGATAGTGTCAGGATCGAAAGCTTCCGCAGTCTCCTGCAGAATCAGTCCGGCATTCAGCAGCTGTCGTTTTGCCTGGGAGCCCCCATTTCAGGTAATGGCCTTGGTGTAAGCCTAAGTGCTCCGGACCTGGAAGCAGGTTTAGATTACACGGCCCAGGTAATTCCCTGCGACAAAGCTTATCAGGAAACCTATAAAATGGAAATGCTGGCTGGCCGCTGGTTCCTGCCATCTGAAGAGCAGAATCTTGGCAGCGCCGTGGTAATCAACAGAACCCTGGCAGCATTGATGGGCTATTCTGATCCCGAGGGAGCTGTCGGTAAGACGATTCAGCTGGGGTTGAATAACATGACCCCTACCATAGTGGGGGTGACCGAAGACTTTCACACCTCATCCCTGCACGATAACATTGCCTATGTTGCACTCACACCTTTTCCATATTTTTATTATGCTGCCAGCATTCGCATGACGCCTGGTAACATGCGCGCAAATCTGGAGAGGATAGAGACTGCCTGGAGAAAGGTTTTTCCTGACGATGTTTTTAAAATCACTTTTGTAGATGAAGAACTGGCAACGCGTTACGAACA
>JASLAE010000317.1 GCA_030147305.1 Cesiribacter sp. | reverse complement strand
ATCACCGGTTTGTTTTTGATCCTGTTGTTTAGCTTTCGTTTCCTGGTGGAATTTCTAAAAAATAATCAGGAAAATTTTGAAGGTGATATGCTATTGAACATGGGGCAGTTGCTTAGCCTGCCAGCCATTCTGATAGGCATGCTTATTCTGCTTTTAGTAAAGCGGAAAGATCGGGTTATGCTTACGTAAGAGAGATACTAAGGATAATAGATATAACCATTTCCTATACATTATGTAATTCAAATCCTTAAAAGCCTGCTTAACAGTTATTAATATATTAATTAGCTTGAGGTACAAATAGGGTATAAAATAATTTGGAGTTAGCACTGGAAACTTCCAAACTTTCCTGGCAGGAAGCTTAATTTTATATGAAAGAGGTAATTATTATAGGTGCAGGTTTGAGTGGTTTGTCTGCGGCCTATTATCTTAATAAAAAAGGTATAAAGCCACTTATCTTGGAGGCAAGAGAGCGTACGGGTGGTAGGGTGCTTACTATAACAGCAGGTAATGCTACCCCTGTTGAGATGGGGGCTACCTGGTTTACTGATAAACACATACACCTATTGGGTTTACTAAAAGAATTGGATCTCCCTTTTTTTACCCAATATCAAAAAGGAATAGGCGTATTTGAGACCAGCTTATCTGAAGAAGCACAGCTATTTCAGCTACCTGCTGTTGGCGAACCTTCCTACAGAATAGCAGGTGGAACCTCCAGGTTGATTGAAACACTGCTTGAAAGAATTGGACAGGAGCAACTGGTGCTGAGATCTCCTATCACTCAGGTCTCGGACCATAAAGACCATATTGAAATAATCAACATGGAAGGAGAGGTGTATAGCTGCAAAAGCCTCATCATCACAATTCCACCCTTTCTGATTGTTTCACAGCAAATAGCTTTTGATCCACCACTGCCTGCTGAGCTGGTTGCCATTATGGCAAATACACATACCTGGATGGGAGAGGCAGTCAAGTTTGCTGTAGTTTATCAGGAGCCTTTTTGGAGGAAGCAGGGATATGCTGGTGTCGTCTTTAGTCATGTTGGCATTGCCCAGGAGATCCATGACCATTGCAGTTTTGAAGAAACCCATTATGCTCTGAAAGGCTTTCTTTCTGCAGAAGCTTATGCGTTTAACAAAGAAGAAAGAGAGACTGAAGTTATTGCGCAACTGACAAGGCTTCTGGGAAAAGAGGCTGCAGATTACTTATCGTATACGGAAATGTTGTGGAAGGAGGAGGCCTTCACCCATGCTAATTACAGGAAGTACATCATGCCACACCAGCATAATGGTCACCCCCTCTATGCCCGACCGCTTATGAACGGCAAAATACACCTTGCAGGTACTGAAACTGCTCCCTACTTTGGGGGGTATCTGGATGGCGCAGTGTATAGTGGGCTATCAGCAGCCAGTAAGGTGCTGAAGCAGGTGAATCCCCTGGATGCTTAAAAACGATTTCGTTAATTTTAAAATCCTTAACTTGATACCTCCAGCTATAATCAGTTTAGCACAATGTCATGAACATAGAACAGCAGCGCGAACAGTTAAAGGTAGCCATCAGCCAGATTGCTCCGGTTTGGCTCAATAAGGAACAAACCCTTCTAAAAATAATGGAGCAGGTGGAGCAGGCTGGAAATGAAGAGTGCCAGTTGGTAGTGTTTGGAGAAACGCTGCTGCCGGGCTATCCTTTTTGGGTTGAATTAACGGATGGTGCACGTTTTGAATCTAGTCTGCAGAAGGAAATCTATGCCCATTACCTGCAGCAGGCAGTACAGCCGGAAGCTGGTGATCTGGCATCTCTTTGTGAGGTTGCTGCAAAATTTAAAATTGCTGTATATGTTGGTTGTGTGGAAAGAGCAGCTAACAGAGGGGGGCATAGTGTGTACTGTAGCCTCATTTATATCAATCAGGAAGGTACGCTTGCCTCAGTGCATCGTAAATTGGTGCCCACTTATGAAGAAAGGTTGGTCTGGTCGAATGGCGATGGCCATGGTTTGATCGTACACCCCCTGGGAGCCTTTACGGTAGGCGGATTGAACTGCAGGGAAAACTGGATGCCCCTGAGTCGGGCTGCACTTTATGCCCAAGGTGAGAACCTGCATATAGCCGTATGGCCAGGCAGTAAACGCAACACCATCGATATTACGCGCCATATTGCCAAGGAATCTCGCTCTTACGTAATTTCAGCTTCCGGGCTGATGCGCAAGGAAGACATCCCACTAAGTACTCCACATTATGAGGAAATCATCAAAAGCTGCCCTGATGTTATGGCAAATGGAGGTTCCTGCCTGGCCGGTCCCGATGGCAATTGGGTAATTGAACCGGTAACTGATCGGGAAGCATTGCTGATAGCAATCATTGACCATAAAGAAGTACGGCGGGAAAGGCATAATTTCGACCCATGCGGGCACTATTCCAGACCCGATGTAACCCAGCTTAAAGTAAACCGAAAAAGGCAGAGCCTCATTGATTTTGAGGAATAATTAATGTTTAGCTTTAATCAGGCCTGGCTGTGTATGGGGCAGACCATTGATGATGGATTGCTATGATAACCATTTGCGGCACTTTTTAAAACTGAAGTGGGAATTTCATGGTTTCCCTCAAATGCCAGATAGCGTAACACATTACCCTGGCACAAAGCTGAGGTACCATACCCCTGGCACAGGGATCCATGGGTAGTGCCGTATCTTTAACGCCAGGTGAAACAAATATAGCAGGCTTACCTTTTTCGGTATATACAAAACTCGTAGAAAAGGCAATGATGTATGTAAAAAGATAATCATCGTTAAAACCTAGAGATAAGGTATATACATTTCTTAAGCGGGTCTTGAGCCTCTTTTAATTGATATTTTAATCATGCATAAATTTGTACCCATTTTTGGCTTGCTGCTGTTAAGTGTTTGCCAGCCTTCGCAGGAAGCGGATCGTCAAGAGATCCCGCCACTGTTGAATGAATCTATCACTTATCATGATCCGGAGGACAACTGGCAGCATTTCAAATCCAGATTGTATCTAAGCCATACAGATACCACTGGAAAAGAAACCCCTTTTGAGATAGAAATAGACAACAACACAGGCTATTTCAGTCACATCAGCCACGAGGACGAAAAAGAAATTGTTAAAGGAATCTCACCTGATGGAACAGCTTTCTTTCTGATAGATGGTTTGAAGGAGATCAGCGAAGAGGAGCGGGAAAAATACCGGATGACTGCTGAATCAGTTCAGAATACACGAAATTTTTATCTGCACCTGTATGGCCTGCCCATGAAGCTGACCGATGCAGGAACGCTGGTATCGGATAGTACATATACAGAGAATTTTCAAGGTAAAGTTTATCAGGTAATGCAGGTAGCTTATGAGCCCTCCGTAGGAAACGACAGCTGGTCTTTCTATTTCAATCCTACAACAACTGCCATGGAAGCTTACAGCTTTCACTGGGGCGATCCCGAAGCGGGGGAATATGTGCTGCTGGAGGATGAACTGATTGTAAACGACATTAAGCTACCTAAGGTGCGTAAATGGTATTTCACTAAAGAGAACCAATACATTGGAACCGATACGCTTATAAAAGCAGAAGAACTGGAAGCTTACCGAAAGTGAACATTGTGTGTAATTAGCGAAAAGCAGCAATGCACGAAACCACTTGTTTCTTTATAGATCCCACCCAAATGGATACTGATCTTAATAAAAAATATTGAATGGGCTTGTAAAGACAAGAGATAATCATCATTCGTGGTGGCCGTATAATTTTTGGAAGCGTTGTACTCATTTGTTTGGATTAAATCCCTAGACTTCTTTAACAAGTAGCTGCCGTAATCGAAGGAGCGCTTACGATGCCAAGCAGCAGCAAAATCAGAATTAAAGATTCGCTTCAAGCCAGCGTATCATTGAGCTAAGATCACGTTTTTCATTTTACTTATCAACCTTTACCT
>JASLAE010000303.1 GCA_030147305.1 Cesiribacter sp. | reverse complement strand
CCATCCTGCGCTGGCAGCACATCGTATACATAGGTTGTCTTAGGGTATTTGCTCTGATAAAGGCTAAACCTGGGCTTCGACGAGGGATTAATATGGGCAATACCACCCAGGCTGGTAAGCCAGAAATTGTGCTGTGGCCCTCTGGTCAGGGAAAGAATGTTGTTGTTTGGCAGGCCTTCTGCTTCTGTAAAATGTAATAGCTGCCCGTTAGCGGGATCATAGCGGTACAACCCGCCACCCAGGGTACCAAACCAGATATTTCCCTCCTCATCCTGCTGTAAGCTACTGATGGGAAATTCTTCCGGATGGCTAAGCTTCTTTTGCAGGGTATCATGCGCCAGATCATAGAGGTAGAGTCCCTTTTCTGTTGCCAGCCAAACACCATCACGTACCGGTAAAACAGCATTTAAGCTGCTGATGCCCGGCGGCAGAGGGTAGCTTCGCAAAGCGGGATCTACCAAAAGGAGTTGTTGGTCCGTGGCTGCCCATATATTGGCCTGGTTGTCTTCTGTCAGCGCTGTGATGCGGCTGCCTGCTATAGCAGTCGCCATCAGTTCATAGGCGCCCGTATCGCTCATTTCGTATAGCAACAGACCTCTTTGATCGGTTCCGATCCAGAGCTGGTTACCCCGGACCAGCATGCTGCTGATTCCGCCGCCCGTCCATGCCTTTACACGATACTCTATGGCCTGTGTAACACTGTTTAATCGGCAGAAACCACCAGCATAGGTGCCTGCCCAAACATCGCCTCCTGCGCCAGGCGTCAGCACCTGCACAATATTATCGGGCAGCCCCTGCGCCATCCCAATACGCTTTACCTGCAGCCGATTGCCCTCTGCTTTGCAAATAGCAATACCCCTATCAGTACCGGCCCAGAGCCTTTCCTTTTCATCTACCAACAGACTGTATATATAATCATCCGGCAGGCCATTGGCGGTAGAAAATTTAACTAACCGGCCTCCTTTTGCCTGATAAAGCCCGCTGCCATAGGTGCCTATCCATATGCTTCCCTGTTTATCTTCGGCAAAGCTGCTGATGGTGGTTTTTATACTATCAGTAGCAAAAGCAGGCGCTTGCAGTTTATTATCTGCCAGTATATACAATCCTCCACCTTTATAGCCAACCCATATTTGCCCGTTACGCTCCTGATAAAGTGCAGTAACGGGTGCCTGGGCGAACAGAGTATCCGGGGCGGGATAGGCGTAGAGCCGGGCTCCGTCGTAGCGGTATAGCCCCTGCTGTGTAGCCAGCCATACCTGACCATCCTCCGCAGTATAAGTCTGCTGTATTAGCAGATGGCGGTTCGCTGCCTCAAACTTCACAGGTCTGTATACCAGGTCCTGCCCCTTGCTTAACAAGGGCATCAGGCATAAACACAGTAAGAACAAAGGGTTACTGAACAGGGGCCATGCGTGCCTGAATGTCCACGTTGATATTGTCTGCAATTTTCTGATAGACCAGCTTGGGTATGCTAATGTTATGGTCGGCCAGCAGTACGGTAAATTGGGCAGAGGCTTCTACCTGCTCCGGGCTTACTGCTATAGTACATAGGATTACACGCTCCTGCTCCACCCCATGCACCTGAAAAACTCCTTTTGCACGAACCTCATAAGTGCCCGGGCGGCTTAAGTCGACATCATCCACTATTTTACCTTTGAAAACAGCCTTGGGATACTTGTCGCTTTCCATATAGTTTTCGTTGAAATGCTCCTGTTGCAGGGGACTATTGAAACCTTTGAAGCTACGAATTGCTACGGTGAAGGCAAAGGTGTTGTTTGTTGCATCCAGCACCCCGCGCAGCTCTTCAGAAGAAGCTTCGATAAGCTCCAGCGGTGCATTCGAGACAAAATGTGCCTTGCCTGCCTGCGTAATGTACTGCTGCGCCTGCAGGGGCAGCGACAAAAGCAGCATACTAACCAGCAACCAACCCAGATCCTTAGCCTTCATATGTGTATCATGCAGTCTAAGAAAGGTAAGTAGTTTGTTTTATATTTTTAAATAGGATGTACCAAAATAAAGCGTTAAGCATGATCTGGCGGAAATAAGTGGCACAGCGGCAGAAGTTTTGCTAACTTCGCTACCTCAAGTACAAAGAGCTATTTATGGCGGTTAACCTGCAAGCAATCATAGACGAGATACAACGTTATACAGTCTCTACTGAAGAAGATCTGGAACAATTCAGAAGGCAGTACATTGGTCGCAATAATATCATTGCATCACTTTTCGCCGAAATGAAAAACCTGCCTGCAGAAGAACGCAAGGCATATGGTCAGCAGATCAACGAACTAAAAGATGCCGCTAATGAGAAGTTTCAGCAGCTCATTGCTCAGCTGGCAGCTGGCGGGCAACAGCAGCAGGAGGCTCACCCTGACCTTACACTGCCCTCACTACCCGATGCCCTGGGCGGCATACACCCTATTACCGCCACCCGGCGCCAGATTATCCGCATTTTTGAACGCATTGGGTTTAATGTTTCGGAAGGACCGGAAATTGAAGATGACTGGCACAACTTTTCAGCCCTGAACTTTCCCGAGAATCACCCTGCCCGCGAAATGCAGGATACTTTCTTTATTGAAAAAAGACCGGATATTGCCCTGCGTACCCATACCTCTTCGGTGCAGGTGCGGGTGATGGAAAGCCAAAAGCCACCTATCCGTACGCTTTCACCAGGCCGTGTTTATCGCAACGAAGCCATCTCTGCCCGGGCCCACTGTGTGTTTCATCAGGTAGAAGGCTTGTTTATTGATAAAGGCGTAAGCTTTGCCGACCTGAAGCAGACACTCTATTACTTTGCCAAAGAGATGTTTGGACAAAATACCCAGGTGCGCTTCCGGCCTTCGTTTTTCCCCTTTACAGAGCCCAGTGCCGAAATGGATATTACCTGTCTGATTTGCGGAGGTGAAGGTTGCAATGTCTGCAAACACTCGGGTTGGGTAGAAATTTTAGGCTCCGGTATGGTAGACCCTGCCGTGCTGCAAAATTGCGGCATAGATCCGGAAGTTTACAATGGCTTTGCTTTTGGCATGGGCATAGAGCGTATCACCATGCTCAAATACGGTATTAAAGACCTGCGCCTATTTACGGAAAATGATGTGCGCTTTCTGCGGCAGTTCCGTTCCCTTATTTAACAATCTGCTCTTAAGCACTATTTTTTATGCAGTTGAAAAACATTAAAACAGTTGGCATTGTCGGTGCCGGCACCATGGGCCTTGGTATAGCGCAAATATGTGCCCAGGCTGGTTACACCACCTTACTTTTTGATGCCCGCCAGGAAGCAATTGCCAGTGCTATGCGGCAAATAGAGCAGAATCTTGAAAAAGGGATTGAGAAAAAGAAGCTAACGCGCAAGCAAAAAGAAAAGGCCCTGGAAAAGCTCGAGCCCGTGGCCAATCTTAAAAACATGAAGGCAGATCTGGTAATTGAGGCTGTTGTGGAGCGCCTCGAGGTGAAACACCAGATCTTTGAGATCCTTGAAAAGAACAACAGCCCGCAAACCATTCTGGCTACCAATACTTCTTCTATTCCCATTACCCGCATTGCTGCTTCGCTTAAGCATCCGGAGCGGGTAGTGGGTATGCATTTTTTTAACCCGGCCCACATCATGAAGCTGGTAGAAATAATTGCAGGTGCCGATACCAGCGAACAGACCATAAAAGTGGGAAAGGCCTTTGCAGAAAAGCTGGGCAAAACAGCCATCATTGCCAAAGATGCCCCTGGTTTTATTGTAAATCGGGTAGCACGCCATTATTATGTAGAAAGCCTGCTGCTGGCAGAAGAACGTGTGGCAGATGTGGGAGCTATCGATGATCTGCTGGAAGCCAGCGGCTTTAAGATGGGTCCTTTTCGCCTAATGGACCTGATTGGCGTAGATACCAACTTCTCTGTTACCACCTCTATGTACGAAGCTTTCTGGCAGGCGCCCAAGTTCAGGCCAAGCCGTATCCAACAGCAAAAAGTAGATGCCGGACATTGGGGCCGCAAAAGTGGACGCGGCTTTTATCCCTATGAAAAAGAGTAAAAACCTGCTACTGATCTGCTGTTTGCATCTCCTGCTGCTGGCTGGCTGCACCGAGGAAGACCCTCAGGCGCAGATTCCTTTTGCTACGGTAGATATTGAACTAAACCTGCAGGATTTACGCTACCAGTCGCTGCACACCGAAGGCTGGATTTATGTAGCCGGTGGCGTTAAGGGAATAGTAATTGTTAAAGAAAGCAACAGCCTGTACCGGGCCTTTGAGCGCACCTGCACCTATCAGCCACGTGAAACCTGCGCGCGCGTAGACATGCACAGCTCGGGCTTCTACCTGATAGACAATTGCTGCAAATCTCAGTTCGATAAATTCGGGAATGTAACCAACGGACCGGCAAGTCAACCGCTGCTCCAGTACAACACCTACATGAGCGGTAACTTTCTGATCATTCGCAACTAACCATCAAGCTAACCGAGACCCTAAAGCAGCTTCTGCTGCTGCTACACTTAACGATTTTCATATTGTAGGTCTCCAATAAGTCTGCGCAACTGTTGCTGCACCTGATGATGTAACCAGAATAAGGCTGAAGCGGTATATGGTACTATTACCATATTTTTTAAGCGATGACAAAGGACCACGGAAACCAGATTAAAAACGATAAGCAATACGAAGCACTACGCGAACAGGGCTATAGCAAAGAGAAAGCGGCCCGTATTGCCAACTCCGACTCGCATGCCACAGGGGTGAAAGGTGGAAAAAGCAAAAAGTATGAGGAGCGCACAAAAAACGAGCTTTACCAGAAAGCAAAAGAAGTAGGGATTGCAGGGCGTTCTACCATGAGCAAGGAGCAGTTAGCAGAGGCGCTGCGGAATCATTAAGCCTTATTAAGCAGCACTGCTACCGACTTTTTGGCCAGGGGTAATACCTTTTCTTCAAAAACCTCTGGCCAGGGGTTTCGCTTATTGTTATTCATCATCAGTTCCATCTCCTGCAGGCAGAGGACAGGGACCTTCTTACGCCCAAACTTTAGCTCCCGCAGTTCACCGTCTATCAGGTGTTTGGCTTTGGTGGGCGATACATCAAAAAACAAACTGATGGTTTCCAAACCACTTAAAAAGATCAGTTGCGGATTGGCCAGAGAAACCTCCGTCTCCAGCCAGGGAAGGCTTTTTTCGCCCCATTCTTTAAAGTTGAATTCATCCGGGGCCACTTTAAAATTACCCAGCTTGTTGTATTTTACTACGTCTTTGCTGCTGAAAAGGTAAAGCTTGATTAAGGTGGTAAGCCAGCAGTTACTGCGTGGCACACCCAACTTAGCCAGTACCATGTCCAGGTATTGACCCCCGCCAATGGTCCGATACTCCCGGCCATTGAAATAAACTTCTTCGGAATAAGGAAAACTGGTGCTGTAAAGGGGTACGTCCCGCTGGTCTGCTACCTCATAGGTTCTGGCCAGTGGATGAAAACCAACAACCATGGCCCCATCGGTGGCAGTCTCCAGGGGCACAACTACGTCTATCGGATTACCCAGCAGAAAACTCCGCTCTGTTGGGTACCCGATGCTGGTCTTGTATTGCAGAAAACACTTTTTCTGGTAAGCTTGTATTTCCATGGCTTATCTATCCTCAATTAAAAAATGGATAATAGCCAGCAGCAGAGCTTTTTATCACTCTGTAAGCACAGAAAAATTGGGAAGGAACTTACAATAAACGCTCAATGATGCTGTCAACTGTATAACCTTCGGCATCTGCCTTAAAGTTCCTTACCACCCTATGTCTTAGAATAGGTTTTGCCACTGCCTGTACGTCCTCAATATCCGGTGAATACTTGCCATTTAGCAGGGCATTACATTTGGCACCCAACACCAGGTTTTGCGAGGCGCGGGGTCCTGCACCCCACTCCAGGTATTGGTTGGCCAGGCCATCGGCACCATTCCGGCCAGGGCGTGTCTTGTGTACCAGTTTCACTGCATATTCTACTACATTATCGGCAATAGGAACCTGGCGCACCAGGTGCTGGTAAAACATGATTTCCTCTGCCGTAAGAATTTGATCAACCCTGGGCTGCTGTGCATTAGTAGTGCTTTTTACAATTTCTACCTCCGATAAATAGGAGGGATAATCCAGCCAGATGTTAAACATAAAGCGGTCTAGCTGCGCTTCCGGCAGGGGGTAAGTACCTTCCTGCTCAATAGGGTTTTGGGTTGCCAGCACAAAGAAGGGACGATCCAGCTTAAACTCCTGTCCTGCTATGGTAACAGAATACTCCTGCATGCTCTCCAGCAGGGCAGCCTGGGTTTTGGGCGGGGTCCGGTTAATCTCGTCTGCCAGTACAATATTGGCAAACACCGGTCCCTTGATAAACTTGAAATTACGGTCTTTATCCAGGGTCTCAGATCCCAGAATATCAGAAGGCATCAGGTCTGGTGTGAACTGAATACGGTTGTAGCTGAGGTGCATGGTTGCCGCCAGCGTTTGAATAAGCCGGGTTTTTGCCAGGCCAGGCACCCCAATCAACAAGCTGTGGCCCTGACAGAAAATAGATGTCAGGAGTAGCCGTACAACTTCGTCCTGGCCAATAATTACTTTCTGAACCTCCTTTTGCAGCCGCTGATAAACGGCATAAAGGCTATCGGCAGCTTCTACCTCAGACGCAAAACGTTTCTCCATGGATGGGTATGACTTATATCAAGTAAATTGTATGTGTACAAAGACAACGAGTGGTAAACAATTCGTTGTATCCAGCAGTGATTTTTCTACCCAAACAAGGCTAATAGCTTAAGCAAGCTGAAATCAAATGTACTTCAGCCAGCCAGAAACCATATACAAGATAGCTGGTACTTTATACTCAATTAATTAGCGATATTACAATTATCGTAGTCCGGATCTATATCTATAAACACTTCCCGCACAGCTTCACTAAACCAGCGGTTCACAATCCGATTCTTTTTCTCGTTAAGGGCCGCAGCCTGTATTTTCTGATAGTCATCGCGCAAATTAGCTTCGTGCGGGCCTACTTTCGATTTATAATAAACGATCCTTACAGCTGCTTTGCCATCAGAAGTACGGTACGGAATGGGTTTGGTTATGTTGCCCACCTTCATGGTATCGATCACAAAGTACAAAGAAGGGTCAATGTCTTCTACAGAAATACGCTGAGCGCCATTGGCATCTACAAAATAGCCTCCACTGGATTGGGTAACCTTGTCTGCAGAGTACTCTTTAGCAGCATTTGCAAAAACAATCTTGCCATTCATGATCTCTGTGCGCAGGCTGTCCAGGTATTTTTCAGCTACCTGAATATCGGCTTCGCTGGAATTTGGCTTAATAAGGATATGGCGGCTGTTGTAGGTATTGCCCCTGCGTTCGATCAGCTGTATCATGTGGAAACCAAATTCTGTTTCTACCGGATCAGAAATATCTCCGGGCTTTAAGCGAAGGGCGGTAGCCTCAAACTCAGGCGCAAGCTCTCCCCGCTTCCAGAAGCCCAGCTCGCCACCATTGGCTGCAGAACCAGGGTCTTCTGAGTATTCTTTGGCCATTTCCTGAAACGTAACCTCATTGTTAAGAATGCGCTTGCGGATATCCAGCAGCTGCTGGCGTACCTTCTGCTTCTGCTCTTTGCTCACTACCGGTAGTTTAACAATATGGCCAACGGTTACCTCTGTAGAGAAATAAGGAAGGCTGTCGGCAGGTATGGTGTTAAAAAAGCGGCGAACTTCTGCCGGTGTAATGGCAACGTCTTGTGTAATGTGTTCCTGCATGCGTGAAATAAGCAGCTGCTCACGCATACGGCCTCTCAATTCTGCTTTAAACTGGCTGATGGGCTTGTTGTAATAGCGTTCTATTTCCTCCTCGCCACCCAGTTGCGCAACCATGTACTGCATACGGCGCTCCAGCTCACGACCCACTTCTTCGTCTGTTACAGTTATAGAGTCAATCTCTGCTTTGGCCAGCATAAGTTTGTTCTGTACCAGATCGCGCAAAACGTCGCAGCGGGTAACAGATTTTAAATCTTCGCGCGACTGCATATCCAGGTATGCCAGATCAAGCTCAGATTTCAGGGCAATGTAGTTGTCTACCTTCGCTACAATTTTATCCACAACCTGTCTGTCTGTTGTGGCCGTCTGCGCCGTGGCATTCCAGCCAAACAGGCTCAGCACTGCTACCAGCAGCAGTACCTTATTATTTTTTTCCATACACTTCAAAAGCATTGTCCTTGCGCGCATTTTCATATATTTCTTCTTCCAGCTTGGTCGCCAGTTCTGTTTTTCGCTTATTAACAATAATGGTTTCTATTTGATCCCGAACAAACTCTAACGGAGAAATTTCATCCGATATTTTATATTCCTGGATATTCAAAAAGTAAATATACTCCTCATCCGAGGTTTCTGCATACTTATTGTTCTTCAACCACTGAATTTTATTGGGAATGCCTGCCAGCGGGGTGTTCATGATCAGTTCATCGAAGTTTACCCACACCCCGTCATCGAGTTTATAATCGCTTGCAAAACGGTAGGCATAAGACTTGACTTTTTCCCGGTCGCCGGCTTCCTTCATCCGCATGAATTCACGCAGATTATCAATTTTGGGTGTATTCTTAGGCACTTTCACCAGCAGACCGCGCACAATGTTCTGCTTTAGCTGAAAATTATCCTTGTTGTTATTATAGTACTCTTCTACTTCTGCTTCTGAAAGTTCCCGGTTCAGGTGTTTGCTCACATACTGTTTTTCGTACTCGTAGATCATCAGCGAGTAACGATAATCCTGCACCTTGCGCTCCAGCTCCTGCTGGTCGAGTTCAATCTTTTTCGCGGCCTCAGAGAAGAGAAGTTGCTTCCGCACCCAGCTGCGCACATAGCGGTCGGCCATACGGGCACTGTCTTCCGGACTTGCTCCGGCAGGGAGCAGCTCTTCCAGGTCTGTGGCATAGAGGTATTGATCGTGCACCCGCGCTACTACTTCCTCTTCTTCGGCATTTATACCGTCTGGCTTGGGCCGAAAGAAATCGCAACCTGCCAGGATCAGCAATGCCAGTACCAGGTAATTATTCGTTCTGCCCAACTTGCTCCAGCAGTTTTTCAAACTCTTTGTTATTAACGCGCACCTCATACTTTTCGCGTAAGCGTGCTACCCATTGTTGTTCTAGATAGTTCTGATAATCGGAAATTACCTGGCCACGCACTTCATCGAGCAATTTAGGGCCAGGAGGCAATACAGCATTTACAACCACCAGGTAGGCCCTGCCATCCTGTTCTAAGCGGTAGCGGCCGGGCGCCCAGGTAATGGCGTCTACCACAGGATGGTCGCCCCGCTCAAACGGCCCCTCTACAACCTGTAGGCTCAGAGGGTCCTTGGCACTAAATACAGCCTCCAGCGCCGAGGGTGAAGTGCTGACCATTCGTAAAACGGATGGTTTGCTGGCTTCCAGCTCATTAATCTGGTAGCGCTCTTCACTGAGCTGAGCTTCCTGTAACTGTTTTCTGAAAACGTCTGCTACTTCTTTGGGTGCTTCTATCTGCAGCTGGTATTCCGGCCGGTATTGCATGGCAGATAATATCTGACCCAGCTCCTGCCGGCTGTGCGAAAGCAGTTTACCGTCCTCAACGACTGGTTCTGCAAGTGCCTTGTTGGCAACAGGGTATGGCGTCTGGCCCAGCATGGCCTCTGCTTTTTGCAGCACACCCTCGCTGGCGGCATTCATCAGTACCCCATCAATACGTTCTTTCCACTGGTACTGGTCCTGGTGTTGCTGGAAGTACTGCTCCAGCCCCGCAGTATCCTGCAAGGCTTTGCCCCAGACATTTTCTTCCATGAGCTGAAAGAGCAAAATACCATCGTGGTATTCCTGCACCAGCATGCGGTAGTCTTCGTACTTTTCTGTGAGGTGAGCTTCTTCATAGTTGATCAGCTGCGCTTTCTGCCAGTCGCGGTACAGGCGGTCTATGAATGTGGCTGGTGAGCCTTCCTGGTGTGTAAAGGATAACTTTTGCACCCAGTCTACAAATGATGCCACTGTATAGGCACTATCGGCAATTGAAAAAAGAGTCTGGTTGGTAGCGGTATCGGGCTGGTATTGCCACTTGCCATCCATGAGGCTGGAATCTGCCTGCTGATAAAGTGCCTGTACCACTTCTTTATTTTCGATAAACTGATTTTCCTTTTTCAGCCGGGCTATCAAAGCCTCTTCCTGCAGCTGTGAGCGGCTGTCGCGGCTCACGCGTGCTTCCAGGTCCTCACGCATTTCTTCCAGTGGCGGCAGGGTTTCGCGGTCCAGCAATTTTATGATATGCCAGCCGTAGGGTGTTTTAACTGGTGGCGCAATGCTCTCTTTTTCTTTGATGGAAAAAGCTGTTTTCTCGAATTCCGGAATCATCTGACCGGTACCGAAAGGCGGTAGTTCACCTCCTTTGGTGGCAGTTGCTTTATCTTCAGAAAACTGGCGCACCAGCATATCCCATGCTTCGCCCTGCTGCAATTGGGTATAAAGCGCATCTATTCTGGCTTTGGCAGCCTGCTCTTCCTCTGGTGACATATCGGGCTGGGTACGAACCATCAGGTGGGCCACTTTGGCTTTCCCCTGTGAGGGCCGCTTGTCATTTACCTTTAAAATATGATAACCAAAGCGGGTGCGTACTGGCTCCGAGATTTCGCCAACGGGTGTGTTGAAGGCTGCATTTTCAAATGGATACACCATTTGCAGGGCGGTAAAGTAACCCAGCGTGCCCCTGTTGCTCTGAGCCGAAGGATCGTCGGAGAAGCGCAGCGCCAGATCACCAAAGTCGGTGCCAGCCTGGGCTTGCTTGCGGATGTCCTGGGCCTTTTGCCAGGCAGCCAGGGTATCTGCCGGTGAGGCACCCTGTGGGGTTTCTATCAGAATATGGGAAGCATTTACTTCTGTGGCCATCCGCTGGTAGGCCTCTGCTACCAGCTGTTCTGTAACACTGGTTTCGGTAAGATAGGGGCGGGCGAGCTGCTTTTTATAAGTGTCCAGCTCTTCCTGAAAAGACGGCTGCTGGTGCAGCCCCATTTCCCTGGCCTCGCGTACTTTAAGCTTAAAATTAACGTACAGGTCCAGGTATTCGCGCAGATCTTCTGTTGTAGATACCGTATCGCGGCTCACGCTGTTTTTGCGGTATACGTACAAAAATTCCTGCTCACTTACAGGTTCACCAGCAATGGTGAAAATGGTGTTGGGGGGGAGGGTACCGGTGCTTTCGTTAGATTGCTGTGATTTGCAAGCAAACAGCAATAAACAACAAAGGGCCGGCCAATAACTATTTCTCATGTAGTACAGAAGCCTATCGCGCTCAAAATCAACCGCAAGTTTAACGAATTTTACGTTCACAACCATATAAGCCTATAAATGAAAAAAGCCCGTAAACGGGCAAATAAAAAATCCGGCGCGGGGGCCGGAATTTTTTATGCTGCAACTACTGGCATTTTCTTTACCATGCGGCAGACATTTATATGATCTTTAGTTTTAAATTCTACATCATCCATGATGCGGCGCACCAGCATCAGGCCAAGACCGCCCTTCCGACGGGTTTTTACTAAATCTTCCAGCTTTGGCTCACGGTAGTTACTAAAATCAAAGCCGTGGTCTTTATGGTCTATTACTTCAAAAACAATGGTGTTTTTTTTAACCATAATATTCAGCACAATGCATTCGTCCGATACTTTATCTTCAATATCGGCGTGCACGATCAGGTTAGCGCAGACTTCGTCCACTGCCAACACTAGCATATTTAAATCTATATCAGATACTACATATTGGCCAAGTGTTTCGTCAACGAAAGACCGGATGGTCTTTAACTTTGACTTACAGCATGGCACCTTTATACTATATTTCATCGCTCATCCAAATTAAGGCCTCGTCCTTATTGCTGACAATTGTCAGTAACTGATCGAGACCAAGAATTTCAAAAACTCCAGCTACACGCTCACTTAATCCAAACAACACAAACCTGGAATCACTTTTCTCAAAATCCTGGATATATGACATAAACACACCAAGTCCGGCAGAGGAAATATACTCGAGTTGCGTGCAATCAATTAATACCTTCTTCTGTCCTTTGGCTAGTGCATCACTTATGGCCTTATCAAGATATATCGAAGAAGCTGCATCAACATCGCCTTCTACTTTTATGATGTATATATTCTCTTCGGATTCTTTTGTGATGTTTATCATTCTAGAATACGCCTAAAGGCCTGTTAAGTTACGTCTTGTTAAAGAATTATTAAAGTTACAAATGCAATTATTACTATTTCAACTGAATTTCATAACCATAGTTGTAAAATCATCATTTATTTCATGCCGGTCGGCATACTTTTTAATTTTTTCAACCAAAAGATCACAAAGTGCTGCTGCGTTTAACTGTTCATTACCAGCAGCAAGCGCTTCAAAATAGCGAACCAACCGCTCCTGACCAAATTCCTGCCCTTCCGCATTCCTGCATTCTATAATACCATCGGTATAAAGCAGAATAACATCTCCGCTTTGGTAATGAATTACCTGTTCTTCTATCTGATCCTGATAGGCACTGTTGCGCAGCAAGCCTAACCCCATGCCTTTACCCTGATACGTGTTAACCTGCTGCTGCTCTTTACAATAATGCAACACCGGACAATGGCCCGCACGAACAAACGTGAAAGTTTTAGCGGCACTGTCTAAAATACCATAAACCAAAGTAACGAACGTAGTTCTGCCCAACCCGCGGCTTAGCGCACAGTTGGCCTGCATTAAAAACGCTGAACAACTTAACCCCTGGGGTACCAGGCTGTGAAATACCCCTTTAAGTTGTGACATTGTAAAAGCTGCAGAAGTGCCATGGCCGGATACATCTGCAACCACAAAGGCTACTCTATGCTCATCCAACCGGTAGGCATCATGATAATCACCACCAACATCATCTGCAGATTCTGTACTTACGGCCAACTGGCAGTCATTGTTACAGCAAATGCTGCTGGGCAGTAAGCTTTCTTTTACTCTTCTGGCAATGGCCAATTCCTCCTGGTAACGTTCTACCCGAAGCGCTTCTTCCAGCAGATGTATATTTTCTATAGAAAGGCAGGTTTGCTCGGCATACAGGCGGGCAATACCAATGGCATCTTTGTTAAACCCACCGGGCACATTTTTTAATAAGACCAGGTAACCCAGCAGGCTATCCTGCACCCAAAGTGGAAGCACCAGCGCCGATTTATAAATTGGGTGATGCACATAAGACAAGTATGCACTTCGGCGGCGGCCAGCGATCCTCTCTCCTTCTTTCAGGCCTTTTTTAATCCTGTCGTCTGCAAAAGCAGCAATAAGCCCCGGCACAGGGGGTTCTGAAAGGCCCTCGGCATCTAAGGTCTTCACCGATCCGTCTGCCATGGAAACCTTTACCCAGCCATATTGTGCATCGGTAGTTTTGAGGCTATTTTCAAGCAATAAATGATAAAGCTCTTCTTCGCTCTGGCGCTTTCTAAGGCTTTGCTGTAACTGCTTTATGCCATTGAGATCTTCCAGCTTTTTTTCAAAAACCGAGGAGGTTGGCAGGTTAAAAAAGAGCACCAGCACAGAAAGCGTAGTGCCAAAAAGTGCAAAGGATAACAGCACCAGCAGCAAAACATTGTCTTCTGCATAAAAAAGCAGGTAACTGTCGGCTGCATAAAAGTAGAGGAACCAGGCAAAGAAAAGCAGGCAAATAAGCTGAATAAGCAACACGCCCAGCGCCTGCAGTTTTTGACGGAAATCCAGATGACCTACCCACTTTAAGTTGATGGATAACAGCAGGCCCAAACCGGCTAAGGCAATAAAAATAACATTGTAGAAAATTGTATTGAAATGAATATTGAACAGACTAAGAATAGTAGTCGTAATAAGTCCATATTCAAACAATTGCCAGGAAACTACTAAAAGCCGGGTTTTTTCAAAAAGAATAAGCCGTTTAAACCCTACCAACAATGCCGTAAGCACAACGCCGCCTATCAGGAGCTCCAGTGTATACATACTGGTTGCAACAAGGGGAATGGAGAGCAGTGGGAAATTATTGAATAAAGCTCCCAGGGCCTCCAGAAACAAGATAAGCATTATACCCACCCCGGTAAGGGTGCTTAACTTGATGAGCAGGGGAAGAAAAGAGGGCCGGTCCACTGGCCGGATCTGCATGCGACTGTAAAACAGCAGTGAAATCAGGATAAGATTCAACACCAGGTGGGGTGCCCATACCCTAACTTCCGGCGTAATGATCTCGTGGCGAAGACTCACTACTATGATTAGGTTTATAAGCAGCAGAATAATCCAGTTCAGGTGAGAACCAAAGCTTCTGAATTGAGGCAGGCTGCCGATAACGGGTTTTAGAAACTTATACATCTACATCGGGCAACACCAAAAAGGCTGAGTTGAGTTCAGCCTTTTTGTATGGACCATGATACGGAAAACCCTGTGGAATGTTATTGCAACTTTCTATTTTTTTATCTGGTGCTGTAATTTGGTGCCTCCCGCGTAACGGTTACGTCGTGGGGATGACTTTCCCGCATGCCAGCTGCTGTGATTTTTACGAACCGCGCCTGCTGTAGCTCTTCAATCGTAGGCGCTCCGCAATAGCCCATACCTGCCTTTAAACCGCCCACCAGCTGGTATAACACTTCAGCAACGCTGCCTTTATAAGGAACACGGCCTACAATACCTTCCGGCACCAACTTTTTTACGTCGTCTTCGGCATCCTGAAAATAACGATCTTTGGAGCCTTCTTCCATGGCCTCCAGCGAACCCATGCCCCGGTAAGATTTAAACTTACGCCCTTCATAAATAATGACTTCCCCAGGAGCTTCTTCGGTGCCTGCCAGCAAAGAGCCAATCATAACGCTGTGTGCACCCGCTGCCAGGGCTTTTACCACATCACCACTAAAGCGTACACCGCCATCGGCAATAATGGTGGTATCGGAACCTTTTGCAGCCTTGGCGCCTTCGTACACGGCAGAAAGCTGCGGCATACCAACGCCAGCTATTATACGGGTGGTGCAGATTGAGCCCGGCCCTACGCCTACTTTTACCGCATCGGCCCCAGCTTCAATAAGTGCTTTGGTCCCCTCGCCTGTAGCCACGTTGCCTACAATGACATCCAGCTCGGGATAAGTATTTTTTACACGTTTGCAGGCATCAATTACGCCTTTAGAGTGTCCGTGAGCAGTATCGATACTTACCACATCTACGCCTGCTTCTTTCAGCAGCCTGATGCGTTCCAGCATATCCGGTGTAACACCTACCGCCGCGCCTACACGCAGGCGACCGAATTCATCTTTGCAGGCATTGGGCCGGTCTTTATTCTTTAGAATGTCCTTGTATGTGATCAGGCCGGTAAGCTTACCTTCTTTATCAATAATGGGTAATTTCTCGATCTTGTGCTGTTGCAGAATATCTTCGGCTTTCTCCAGACCAATGTTATTACCGGCTGTTATCAGCTGATCTTTCGTCATTACTTCTGTAACCGGCACCCGCATGTTCTTCTGAAAGCGCAGGTCGCGGTTGGTAATAATGCCTAAAAGCTTTTTGTTACCATCTATGACAGGAATACCACCTATTTTATGATCGCGCATTAGCCGCACAGCATCCCCCACGGTGGCATTGATATTGAGGGTAACAGGGTCCAGGATCATGCCGCTCTGGGAGCGCTTTACCTTTCGCACCTGCTCTGCCTGCCGCTCGGCCTTCATATTTTTATGGATGAACCCCAGCCCTCCTTCCAGCGCCATGGAAATAGCCAGATCAGATTCGGTTACCGTGTCCATGGCAGCAGAGACCAGCGGAATGTTCAGCCAGATGTTGCGGGTAAGCCGGGTGCGGGTGTTGGTGTCGCGGGGAAGAACTTCGGAATACGCAGGAAGCAGCAGGACGTCGTCGTACGTAAGTGCTTCGAAGATGAGTTTGTTGGGTTCGGCGTGCATAGCAAACAAAGCTTTTCTTTATTTGCCAGTTAAAATTACAGCGCATGCCCGCTGCTTTGCAACTAATGGGTTGGATTTATTTTATAGTAAGCTGGAGCTCTGAGCCTTTAGAGAAAAAATCAACTGCCACCGGAGATAGCTGTCCAGCATATATTTACGAAGCTCGTTAAGCGTTAAAAATATCACTAAGTTAAAAACCCCTTCTTAGTATTCATACCTAATACTGTTCCATTTCCGGCTCAACTTCAACTGCCCAGGCATGAATGCCACCACTCAGGTTATAAAGTTGTGTAAATCCCTGCTGCTCCAGATACTGAATCGCGTACTGGCTGCGAATGCCGTGATGGCAGTAAACGGCAACAGGCTTGTCTCGGGGAATTTGCTGCTGGTAACCAGGCAGATGGTTAAGCGGAGCCAGCAGTGCAGGGGCACGATGGTTTAAATTGCAGATTTCCCATTCTTCCGGTAGCCGCACATCCAGCAACAGCCAGCTTTCTCCATTTTGCAGCCGCTGCTCCAGCTCTGGTGGTGTTAGTTGGTTCATCCTTCAATTTGCATTTTTACCGCTGCTTCTCCTACCTTTGGGCGCTTTAATAAATGCCGGAAAATGGAATGGACTGCTGTTTTTGAGGCCGTGAGTGCACTGGGATGGATAGAGGGTGTTGCCGTACTGCTGGCGCTTGTATATGTAGTGCTGGCCGCTGCAGAAAGTATCTGGTGCTGGCCGGCTGCCTTTATCAGCACCTGCCTGTATTTGTATTTGTGTCTTGTGGCTGACCTCTGGGCAGAGTCCGGCCTGCAGCTGTTTTACATTATTATGGCTGTGGTAGGCTGGTGGCAGTGGAGCAAAAAAAAGAGCGCCCGGCCACTGCCAGAGCACAAGACCGGCCATCCCATCTCCGACAAAAAAGAGCTTCCTATTATTCGCTGGCCCCTCCGCTGGCATCTGCTGATTATCCTCGCAAACACCCTGCTGACCCTGCTGCTGGGTTGGCTGCTGACTAGCCATACCACTGCCGCGAATCCCTATCTCGACTCCTTCACCACAGTATTTAGCTTATTTACTACCTGGATGGTTACACAAAAAGTACTGGAAAATTGGTTATATTGGGTGGTGATTGATGCGGCGTCAATTTTTTTGTACGCCAGTCGAGAAGTTTTTTCTCTGTCGCCGTATCTATATGCCATATATACGCTAATTGCCATAGCGGGCTACCTCCGCTGGCGTAAATTGTACCTGAGCCAAACCTTTGCATGATACTTAAAATAGCCATTACCGGACCTGAATCTACCGGCAAAACTACTTTAGCCGAACAACTAGCCCAGCATTACAATACTGTTTGGGTGCCGGAAAGAGCCCGCACCTACCTTGACGAACTGGGTGATAAACGCTACAAAGAAAAAGATCTGCTTGAAATAGCCCGCCAACAGCTGGCCCTGGAGGATGAAATGGCCCCAAAAGCAAACAGACTTCTTTTTTGTGATACGGAACTAGTGGTAATGAAAATCTGGAGCCAGGTAAAGTATGGCCACACCCACCCCTGGATCGAGGAGCAAATGTTGCAAAAACGCTACCACCACTACCTACTGCTATATCCCGATTTACCCTGGACTCCGGATCCGCAGCGGGAACACCCGCACCTGCGGGAGCAGATGTTCAGGCTATACCAGGGAGAACTGAAGAAGCTTAAAAGGTCCTTCACCATGATACAGGGCGAAGGCGAAGACCGCTTAAACGCTGCCATTAAAGCAGTAGACAAAGTACTGGCCGCCGTGCGAAGCTGAATACCCTTCGAGCATCATTAGAAATGTTCTGCGGTTAAAACAGGTGGAGCACTCAAAGTCAAGGTCAAAGCTATTTTATGAATTATAGGAAAGGCACAGGTTTAAGCCAGATCTCCCCGTTCATTTTCCTATAACTGCCTACAACTTGCCTGCGGCTATTAGCTAATTAATCAATTACTCTTTATCTTTGCAATTCGAACAAGGGGTGCCTTAAACTAACAGGCTGAGATTATACCCTTTGCTCCTGGCGCAGCCGGGGCAAGCACCTGATCCGGGTAATACCGGCGTAGGGAACGTTTGTATACCATACCCATTTTGCTGCCCGCTTTATGCGGCGGCAGGTTCCGGAGCCTGCTGCTGCACGTGTATTTGTTTCATTTTATTTATTTAAAAACAATGAAAAGATCACTCGTGCTGCTGGCATTGCTATTGTCATTGCCTCTGGGCCTCTGGGCACAGCACACCCTTAGCGGCGAAGTTCGTTCTGCAGAAACAGGCGAATTACTCACAGGCGCCAATGTGCGCCTCTCCAACACCGGACGCTTAACAGCGACCAATGCCGATGGTGAATTTGAGTTTACCAATCTCCCTCCAGCTACTTACCACCTGCGCATCAGTTTTGTGGGTTATAAGGTATGGGAACAAGAAGTTACGCTTTCTGAAGACCAGCACCTCCTCATGAAGTTGCAGGACGATGGACTACTGGCCGATGAAGTAGTGGTAACCGCCACCCGTGCCACAGAACAAACACCTACCACCTTTACAGAAGTACACAAAGCTGAACTTAGGAAGCAAAACTTGGGGCAGGACATTCCCTATCTGCTACAGTTTACGCCATCGGTAGTAAACACCTCTGATGCCGGCGCTGGCGTTGGATATACCGGTTTACGCATCCGTGGTTCCGACGCTACACGCATCAATGTAACCATCAATGGCATTCCGCTCAACGATGCAGAATCACACGGCACCTTCTGGGTAAACACACCGGACCTGGCGTCTTCCGTAGATAATATGCAGATACAAAGAGGCGTAGGCACTTCTACCAACGGGGCGGCTGCTTTTGGCGCAACCGTGAATATACAGACCGAGCGCCTCAACCCAGAACCGTATGGAGAGGTGCAGCTCAGTGCCGGCTCTTTTAACACCCAACGCTACACCGCCAAAGCTGGTACGGGTCTGCTGAACAATCATTTTGCCATAGATGCACGCCTCTCTAAAACTTCTTCGGAGGGTTACATAGACCGCGCTGCCTCTGACCTTAAGTCTTTCTTTGTCAGTGGTGGCTATTACGACGACAAAACCCTGCTAAAAGCAAACATCTTCAGCGGCCGCGAGCATACTTACCAAGCCTGGTATGGCACGCCGGAAGCAGTAGTTAAGGGTGATGCCGAAGGCATAGAAGCCTATATTGAGCGCAACTGGATCTCTGACGAAACAGCTGTCAACAACCTGCGCAACGCAGGCCGTACGTATAATTACTATACTTACGAGAATGAAACCGACAACTATCAGCAGGATCATTATCAATTGCTCTTTGGCCGGGATTTAACAAACGATTTGCAGCTAAACCTGGCCGCGCACTACACCAAAGGCCGGGGTTACTACGAGCAGTTTCGCCCCGACGACGAACTTGAATTTTATGAACTGCCCAATGTTGTCTTAAACGATACAACTATCACCAATACCGACCTGATTCGTCAGCGCTGGCTGGACAACGACTTTTACGGCTTTACCTATGCGGCAGCCTGGGAACCTGCCGGCAAGCTTAAGCTTACCCTGGGTGGTGCCTGGAATAAATACGAAGGTGGCCACTTTGGCGAGGTAATCTGGGCCCGCTATGCCAGCAGTGGCAACATACGCCACCGATACTATGACAACGGTGCCGAAAAGCAGGATTTTAATATTTTTTTGAAGGGGTTTTATGCCATTCATCCAAAGCTGGATCTGTTTGCCGACCTGCAGCACCGTACCATTGATTATGAATTCAGCGGCAAAGACCATGGTGGCGCCATGATACTGGGCGATTATACATACAGTTTCTTTAATCCAAAAGCAGGGCTGACCTATCGCTTCAACCCTGGCCACCGGTTGTATGCCTCTTATGCCATTGGGCAACGCGAACCGGTACGCAGCGATTTTATTGATGCCCCCACCAGCAGCACTCCAAAACCGGAGCTTATGCGTAACCTGGAGATTGGATATGAAGCGTCTTTCAGCCGCCAGTTGCAGTTTGCCGCCAACTATTACCTGATGGATTACAAGAATCAGCTCGTCCTTACGGGCGAACTGAATGACGTAGGTTCTTCCATCCGAATCAATGTACCGGAAAGCTACCGCATGGGTATTGAACTTCAGGGAATTTATACCCCGCTCCGGCTACTGAAGCTGGAAGGAAACGCTGCCTTTAGCCGCAACATCATTCGCCAGTTCGACGATGTGTTATTCAATTATGACACGAATGATGAAGTGCGTACCGAGGTTAAAAACTCGCCTATTTCTTTTTCTCCTGGCGTAGTAGTAAATGGCATATTTACTGTGCTGCCAGTGCAGCATCTTGAGCTGAGCCTGCTGAGCAAGTATGTTGGCAAGCAATACCTGGATAATACCGGCACCGAAAGCCGCAGTTTAGATGCCTACTGGATAAGCGATTTCAGGGTAAATTATACACTGCGCCCGCGCTTTGTTAAAGAACTGCGCCTGAACCTGCTGTTGAACAATATATTCAACACCATGTATGCCAGCAACGGCTACACCTTTGGCTACATAGCCGGCGAGCAAACTATTTACGAAAACTTCCTGTATCCGCAGGCAGGTACTAATTTCCTGCTGGGCGCTACTATCAGCTTTTAATCACATCAGATCTCTTTAGATAAGCCTTTTACTCTATAAAAGGCTTATCTTTTTCAGACACTACGTAGGGTTTTCTGTCTAAAACTTGTAGTATGGAAAATAAAGTTTTCATTCCTTTCTCCGATATTCAGCAATATAGGGGCGTGCTGGTGGTAGACAGTTACCATCCACGTGGGTTTGTACTGTCGCACTGGCGGGGAGCTCCTAAACTACCCCAACTGCACGACGACACCAGCACAGGCATTGTGTTAAATGCACTAAAGGCTGATCTCCCCCAATTACATACACACAGGTATGTAACCAACAATCATTTCGATATAGACGGTTTTTTAGGCATCTGGAGCCTGATGAATCCGGCTTTGGCACTTGCCCATGAGGAGCTGCTTCGCAAGATGGCGCTGATGGGAGATTTCAGGGAAATGCAGCTGGAAATTGAGGAGGACCATCTTGCCCTAAAGCTGGTGTGCTGGATCAACACTGTGGAGCGAAACCGTTTTTATGCTCCTTTTGCCTCCTATGCTCCCCGACAGAGTGAAGTAAAACAGTGTGTAGACAAATATCTTTACTTTCTGGAAGCCTTTGGAAATGTATTGCAGCATCCCGATACCTATTATAATAATTGGGTACTGGAATATGAGCAGGTAGTCAGGGACTGGCAAATAATACAGAGCAGCAGGTCTGCTGTTTCGCTAGAAAAAGACATACGGCTTCTGGTTGTAGAAACGCCTGAACCCCTGCACTACTACGCCTTGTTTGGCCTGAGCAACACTGCCGATGCTGTTCTGTGCCTTTACAGCGGAAACCGTTTTGAGCTGGAATACAAATACACCAGCTGGATAGATACGGCAACCCGCTTTTCCTTTCCGCGGCTGGACCTGCAACCGCTGGTAGAGGAACTTAACCAACTGGAAAGCAGCCCCTATCGCTGGAACGCGGATAAAATTACCGATACCGGCCCCATTCTGCGCCTGCAGGAGAAGGCTTTAACAAAGGAGGAGCGCTATGATCATCCCGCTAACCGAAACATTCTGCCATCCGGCATATCGGCAGAAAAATTTAAGGAGATAGTCTTTCGATTCTTTAAAACATACTGGCCCCATCTTCCGCAAAAAACAGCCTGGAGCTGGCCTGAAATTCGTGAAATAAACAGGCAGTGTTTCGAAAACAAAAAACGTGTTACTTTTGGTACTCCGCAAAGCCATGCTGCGCCCGCTCATGACAAACAATAGCTTATGTCCAGCCACCACATAGTACGCGACGAGCAGGAACCTGCTTTGTTATTTTGGCAGCCGGGACAACTGAGCTACGAACAGGCAGGCGAATTACTGGAATGGAGCCCGCGGGTGGTGGTGGCACAGCAGGCTTTAAGAGAAGTACTTGCCTGGGACATTAAACTGGATGCGGTATGGACGCTGCCAGCGCAGCAGGCGGAAACCAGGCTAGCCGTAGCCCACCAGGATCCTGTATTAATTCAGACCTATAGAGCAAATACAAAGCTGGAAGAGGTATTGCAGTGGCTAAAGCGTATGAACCAGCTTAGTGTAAATTTGCTGGCAGATGCAGAAGCGCAGCATTTTTCGCTGTTAGTCCAGCTGGCACCGCTGCAAAAGCTGATTCAGGTACAGGTTCTTAGCAAAGACTGGCGGTATAGCTTCTTTCAGCAGGGCAAAAGGCAAAAATGGCTTCCGGCAGAAAGTATTATTAAAATAGTAGCTTTTAATAAAGCTCCTGAAGTAACCGGCGCAGCGGTTATGGCTGAGGCCCGGGAAGCAAACCTGCAGGTCTATAGGCTGACGCATGCCGGTATTGTGGAAATGCAGGCAGCAGATGCTTTCTGGCTGGGAGAAAGGATTTGAACTGTTTTCCGGAACACCTGGCCAGACCGGGATTCCTTTTAATTACCCTAAACAGCAGGTCTTCTACCTTCTGCCATCCGCAATTTTCCCTGCATATCCGGGAGCACCTTCACCTCCTCAAAACCCAGTTCCTGCATCAGTGCTGCTATTTGATTACCCCAGGCTTCATTGATTTCGAAATATAACCAGCCTCCCGATTTTAATTTCTGAAAAGCTTCCCTGGCAATCGCCCTGTAAAAAAGGAGTGCATCGTCATTGGGCACAAAAAGGGCAAGGTGGGGTTCCCACTCAAGCACATTGACCTGCATCAGTCTGGCTTCCCGTTCCAACACATAGGGAGGATTGCTCACCACAACATCCAATGCTGCAATTGGAAAGGGATCATGAAGCGCATCAGCTTTAGTCAGCTGTGCTGTGGTACCTAATTGCTTATTATTCTGCGCTGCTACCGCCAGGGCTTCTGTACTGATATCGGTGGCCCAAACCTGCGCCTGTTGTAGTTCCTTTGCCAGCGTAAGGGCAATGCAGCCACTACCGGTACACACATCCAGTACGCGCAGCTGACCTTCGCCCTGGTGCCTTTTTAGTATGCGGTGTACCAGTTCTTCGGTTTCAGGACGGGGAATAAGCACGGCAGGGTTCACTAAAAAATCATAACCATAGAAACTAGCTACTCCCAGTACATACTGCAGTGGCTCGTGCTGCAATAGCCGGTCTATAGCCTCCTGCAACAGTTTTTCCTGCTCAGCTGAGAGGGGGAACGCTTTATTCATCACCACTTCTGTACGGCTAATCTGCAAAAGCGCTTCCAGCAACCAGTAGGCCTGCTGACCTGCCGATTCGCCCAGGGGTAAAAGCTGCTGATATGTGTTGCGGTACAAAGCGCCGGTTGTTTGCATGGAGCAAAGATAAGTGCCCAGGCTCTTTTCCAGCACTCGCTTAAGAAAGGTTTTCTTTATATCGGCTATTTTGGTTTTTTCTTCTAAAAATGATAAGCCAGACGCTTCCTAAGCAAGTATTTAGTGCACTGCTAAATTTTAAGGATAAAAAACCTGCAAGGTTTAGTAAAAGCCAGGGGAAGTGCGTTACTTTGCAAACCGAACGAGCGTCCGGTACAATGAATTTTTAATGGAGCATTTCACAGAGAAGAAAGTCGCTATACTTGAAACTACGCTGGAGCTGATCAGGCAACATGGTTTTCATGGAACGCCTATCAGTATGGTGGTAAAAAATTCAGGAGTCGCAGCAGGCACCATCTATCACCATTTCGAAAACAAAGACAGGCTTATTTGTGAGCTGTTTCAGTATGTAACTGAAAAAATGCTGAGAGCTATTAAGGAGGGAGATAATGCAACAGCTCCTTATGAGGAACGGTTTCTGAATATGTGGAAGAACCTCTATGCTTTTCATTCCAGCAACCCAAGTGTGCCCATATTTTTTGATCAATACATTAACTCTCCTTTTTTCGAAAAAAAGCCAAAAGAAGAAATAAATCCTTACCACCGATACATCTATGATTTTATTCAGGAAGGTATCAGCCAGGGCCATCTAAAGCCGGTTAATCCGGAAATTTTAGGGGTTTTGCTCAGTAGCACTGCCATTACCAGCTTTAAGATTCGGTCGCATGGAAAGATTAAAGCAGGAGTTGAAGAACTGGAGCAGATCATACAGATTATCTGGGATGGTGTAGCCGCCAAATAACCCCTTTTTTAACCACTCGCCTTATTGCCAATATATAAATATTGAATTCAGGTACATCTTTACACTTTCTAACAATGTTCCAACAACGACTATTAGAAAGCAACAGCCTGCCAACCACCTAAAACATTCAATCGATTCATGAAACAAAAAGTTTTTTTCTGGCTATTGCTGGCAGGACCGCTTTTATGTCCTGGCCTGCTAATAGCACAAACAGCTTCCGGAGCGGCGTCCACGCAATTTACCTTAGCGGAATGCATTGGCTATGCCATTGAAAATCAGCCAGGGGTAAAGCAGGCCGAGCTGGATGAGGCAATTGGTGAAAGAGAGATTAATGCAGCCCTGGCAGCCTGGCTGCCACAGGTATCTTTAGACTTTGGGTACAACCACAATTTTAAACTGCAAACCGCTGTTTTTGGCGACCAGGTAATCCAGATCGGCACCAAAAACAATTCCAACATCCAGCTGCAGGCATCGCAGACACTCTACAACAATGAGGTGCTGCTTGCCTCCAGAGGCGCCCGTTATACCAGACGCAGCCTGGAGCAAACCACGACCTTTACCAGAATAAATACGGTTGTTGAGGTGAGTAAGGCATTTTACGACCTGCTGCTTACCCAGGAACAGCTTAAGATCCTGGATGAAAATATTGCCCGGCTGCAGAAGCAATATAATGATGCCAGAAGCCAGTACGAGAGCGGCATTGTGGATAAAACGGATTATCAACGTGCCAGCATTACCCTGGCAAATACCCGCAGCGACCGGAAGAGAACAGCCGAAGCTATAAAGGCCAGTTATGCCTACCTAAAGCAATTAATGGGCTACCCTGTTGAGCAGCCACTCGAAATTGTTCACGACTACGAAAGTATGCAGGAACAAATTCTGGCAGATACCATACAGCAGGTGCAATACGAAAACAGGGTGGAATACCAGCTACTGCAAACCCAGCAACAATTACTGGGCCTGAATAGCAGCTACTTCCGCTGGGGCTTTTTACCAACCATATCTGCCACTTACAACAATGGCAGGTTATTTCTGAATGATGATTTTAGCCAGTTGTACAATACTGCTTACCCAACTTCGGCAGCAGGGCTCCAGGTCTCCAT
Organism: Cesiribacter sp.; assembly: GCA_030147305.1. Classification (GTDB taxonomy): domain Bacteria; phylum Bacteroidota; class Bacteroidia; order Cytophagales; family Cyclobacteriaceae; genus Cesiribacter. Next base: position 19,859 of record JASLAE010000303.1, on the reverse strand, counting down.
TCCTATATTTCAGGGTACCAGAAGAATTCAGAACTTAAGGAGGGCGCAACTGCTGCAAGAGCGGCTGCAGCAGGATATTACAGAAACCCAAAATGCCATCAACACAGAATATCAGCGTGCCCTGGCCAATTACAAAAGCGATTACAACGAATGGCTCACCCTGCAGCAAAATGTTGAAATAGCCAAAGAGGTATATGAAATTTTAAAGCTGCAGTACGACGAAGGTATTAAAACCTACCTTGACCTGATTGTGGCCGAAACTGACCTGCGTTCGGCCCAGCTCAATTATTACAACGCGCTGTACCAGGTATTGTCCAGCAAGCTGGACCTGCAGCGGGCATTGGGAGAAATAGACGTTAACTAATGAACAGCAATAACCTAAACATGAAACCGACTTACACATGGCTCCTTACCGCCATCGTATGTGCTATATCACTGTCTTCCTGCGGAAATGATCAGGAAGCACAGCAGGGAACTCCCGCCCCAGCAGCTATTCCTGTTGGTACTTATACTGTTAAAAAAGAACAGGTAACCGGTACCGACACCTATCCGGGTACAGTAGTTCCCCTCAACGAAGTGGAGCTCAGGCCACAGGTAGCTGGCTACATCACCAATATTTATGTGCAGGACGGGCAAACGGTTACCAAAGGCCAGAAACTGTACGAAATAGATCAGAACAAATATCAGGCTGCTTACCAGCAGGCACAGGCTAACCTGCAAAGCGCAAAGGCCAACCTTGCCAAGGTGCAAAAAGATGTGGAACGCTATGAGCGGCTGGCAGCGCAGGATGCGATTGCCACACAAAGGGTAGATTATGCGCGCACCGACCTGGCAACGGCACAATCGCAGGTTGCTACGGCAGAAGCCCAGATCAGGAGCGTAGCCACCGACCTTAATTATTCTGTGATCAATGCTCCCTTTGATGGTGTTATCGGTATTTCCCAGGTTAGGATTGGTGCTCAGGTTTCTCCCGGCCAGCCGCTGCTGAATACCATCTCTTCGGTAGATCCCATGGCGGTAGATTTTGTAATTAATGAACAGGAGATTCCTCGTTTCAGCAAGTTTATGCAAAATACCCAGGAACAACCGGACTCACTGTTCACCCTGTCCTTCAGCGGGGGCACAACCTACCCACAACCTGGTAGAATGATTACCATTGATCGGGCCGTGGGGCGCCAGTCGGGTACCATAGCGGTACGGGTGCAGTTCCCCAACCCGCAGCAGCAGCTTATCCCGGGCATGACGGTTCGGGTGAATGTGCTCAACCAGGATATTGGCGAGCAACTGGTGATTCCGTACAAAGCCGTTGGCGAGCAGCTGGGCGAATTTTATGTATACAAAGTGCAGGGTGATTCTGTGGTTCAGCAAAATGTGGCGCTGGGTACCCGCTTTGGCCGGGACATTGTAGTGCGCGAAGGGCTGGAGGCTGGCAATGCCATTGTGGTAGAAGGTATTCAGCGCCTGCGACAGGGTGCCAAGATACAGACGGGTCAGCCCCAGGCAGCAAATGCAGCAGCAGCCAAATGATTTTTGAAATGCTTATGTATTGATGTAAGCACCCATTGCCTGCCGAAAAGCAGGTGAGCACTCACTCAAATTTGCACCTTATTCCATGATATCAGAAGTATTTATAAGAAGGCCGGTCACATCCATGGTTATCTCCATAGTGATTGTGCTGGTGGGGCTGCTGGCAATGCTGAATTTGCCGGTGACACAATATCCCGACATTTCACCACCGGTTGTATCGGTATCGGCCAACTATACCGGTGCCGATGCGCAAACCGTAGAACAGACGGTTGCTACCCCGGTAGAGACACAGATAAACGGTACGCCGGGCATGGCTTACATCACCTCTACGAACACAAGTACGGGCCAGATGAACATGAGCGTGACCTTTGAAGTGGGCACCGACATTAACATTGCCACGCTGGATGTGCAAAACCGCGCGAGTATTGCCCAACCCAGCTTGCCCGAAGAAGTAAGGCGCCTGGGGGTTACGGTACGAAAAAGAAACCCAAGCATTATGATGGTGATCGGTATTTATTCACCGAATAAAACCCATGACATCAAATACCTGGATAACTATACCAACATTTTTGTGCGGGATGCACTGTTGCGTGTGCAAGGGGTGGGCGACATCAATGCCCTGGGCCAGGATTTCAGTATGCGTATCTGGCTGCAACCCGACAAACTGGCGCAATACAGTATTAGTGCCAGCGAAATTACGGCTGCCATTCAGGAGCAAAACCTTCAGGTTGCTGCCGGTACCGTGGGGGCCACACCGCAAAGCCCCGATCAGACTTTTCAGTATCCAATTACCGTAACCGGCCGCCTGCAAACGCAGGAAGAGTTTGGCGATATTGTAATAAGGACCAACCCTGCTGATGGTTCCATTGTGTACCTACGCGATGTAGCCAGAATAGAATTTGGCCAGTTCGACTATGGCCGTTCGGCGACTATCAATGGAAATCCTTCTGCTATTTTGCTGCTGTACCAGGCACCCAGCAGCAACGCGCTGCAAACTGCAGAAGGTGTGTATGCTGCCCTGGAAGAAATGAAAAAAGGCTTCCCGGCCGATGTAGACTACATTGTTTCCTTTGAAACGGTATCTGTGGTACAGGTATCTATTGAGGAAGTGGTGAAGACATTGATAGAAGCGCTTATCCTGGTAATTTTGGTGGTGTTCCTGTTCCTGCAAAGCTGGCGGGCTACCCTAGTGCCTATCCTGGCCATTCCGGTATCTATTATCGGTACCTTTATCTTCTTTATTCCGCTGGGCTTTACCATCAACACCCTTACCCTCTTTGGTTTTGTACTGGCCATCGGTATTGTAGTAGACGATGCCATTGTGGTGGTAGAGGCGGTACAGCACTACATCGATCATGAAGGCTTATCGGCTAAAGAAGCCACACGCAAGGCCATGAAAGATATTACGGCCCCGGTAATTGCCATTGCCCTTATTCTGGCGGCGGTATTCATTCCCGTAGGTTTTATTCCGGGCATTGTGGGCAGGTTATATCAGCAGTTTGCCATCACCATTGCCATCTCTGTATTGATCTCTGCCTTTGTGGCCCTTACGCTTACGCCAGCCCTGTGCTCGCTGATGCTGAAGCCCATGAAAGTAAATCAGCAATCAAAGGGACTCAATAAGTTCTTCTACAAGTTCAACGGCTGGTTTGGCAGAACCACACAAAGTTATTCCCGCGGGGTACGCAGGAGCATTAGTGCAACGCCGCTGGTGCTGGTGCTGCTGGCCTGCCTGTATGTTGGTACGGTCGGTTTATTTGCCACCAAACCAACAGGCTTTATCCCTTCCGAAGACGAGGGCCGCCTTTTCGTGGCTGCCGAGTTACCCGAAGGTGCTTCTGCAACCAGAACCAGGGCTTTATTAGCAGAAATGGGTAAGATCATGGCCGATATACCGGCGGTTAAAAGCTATACTGCCATCGGTGGCCTTAATGCCATTAACTTCTCCTTTAAATCAAACAGCGGTACTATCTTCCTTCAGCTAAAGCCCTGGTCGGAGCGCAAGGATGCAGAACAGCAGCTTCAGGGTGTAATGGCCACGCTCAACCAGCGCTTTGCTTCACTAAAAGAGGCTAACATACGGGTTGTGTCTCCACCGGCTATTCCGGGTCTGGGGCAGTCGGGTGGTTTCAGCTTTATGCTGGAACAGCGGTCTGCCGGCGATATTCGGGAGCTGGAGCAGGTAATGGGGCAATTCCTGGGTGCTATTAATCAGCGGCCTGAGATTGCCATGGCCTACAGCTTCTTCAACACCCGCACACCCGGTTATCACCTGGATGTTGATCGCCAGAAAGCAAAAAGGTTAGGGGTAAATGTGGCCGATGTGTATGCTACCATGGCTACCTATATGGGCAGCCGTTATGTAAATGATTTTACGCGCTATGGCCGTAACTTCCGGGTGGTTGCCCAGGCCGATACTTCCTTCCGGATGGACATTGAAAGCCTCAGGCAGTATTATGTAATGAACCGGCTGGGCGAGTCTGTTCCCCTGAGTGCGCTGGTGGCTCACAGGGTGGTGGAAAATCCTGCTGTTATATCACACTATAACCTGTTCCGCTCGGTAGAGATCATGGGTAATGCTGCACCCGGCTACAGCAGTGGGCAGGCGCTACAGGCACTCCAGGAAGTGGCCGCACAGGTACTCCCCGCCGGCTTTGGTTATGATTTCTCCGGTCTGAGCCGCGAAGAATTGGCCGCAGGCAGTAGCACCATCTATATTTTCTCACTGTCCATTGTGCTGGTACTGCTGCTGCTGGCCGCCTTGTATGAAAGCTGGTCTGTGCCATTCTCTATCTTATTTGCCATACCACTGGGTATGTTTGGTGCCATTCTGGCGCTCACCTTCCTGCCCAAGCTGGATAACAACGTGTACGCACAGATTGGTATGATCACCCTTATAGGTCTGGCTGCCAAAAACGCCATCCTGATTGTAGAATTTGCCAAGGAGCGGGTAGACGGAGGCATGGAGTTGATCGAAGCAACGATTGAGGCCGTGATTTTACGTTTGCGCCCTATTATCATGACCTCTATGGCCTTTATACTGGGCGTAGTGCCACTGGTGCTTGCCTCCGGGGCCGGCGCCGTTTCCCGCCAGACCATTGGCTGGGTAGTAATTGGCGGGATGCTGGCGGCGACTTTCCTGGCTATTTTTGTGGTGCCTGTACTGTTCGTAGTCATTACCCGCCTGGCCTATGGCAAAAAAGGACTGGCCGAGCTACAGGCACAGGGAAATAGAGGACCAAATGCAGATGAGGGCGGAGATCCCTATTACATAAACAAACATTAAGCAGCTCCTGCCTATACCAGAAATAAAGACCTGGCTGAAATAGCCAGGTCTTTTATTTGTCTATTTTCAATAATAAAGAAGATAGCAGCCTAAATATCAACACAAGCATGAAAAAGCATCTAGACAGTCTTATCAAAGGACTGGCTTTATACCAGATCTTTGGTGGTATCCTGGGAATTGGCCTGGCGCTCCGGTTCATTCCACAGCTTCAGGGGCTAAATACTTTCAGCTTCTTTCTGATCTTTTTGGCAGCCCTGTTTTATGTGTTCTCCGTTATAACAGGTTTTATTTTACTGCGCCACCAAAAGCGTGGGCTTAAGCTATCACTCATCAACCAGGCCCTGCAGGTGGTGAGCCTGGCTGTGGGAGGCTTTGCGTACAATTATGTTGCTGGTTTTAAGGTAGGGTTAGGCATTGATTTTATCCCGGTCTGGCAATTTAAACTAAACTTCTCCCTTTCTTCCTTTCAGTTTATACTGAATGAAGGAACCGACAAAGCCCATATCGGCATCAACTTTTTGGCACTGGTACTGTTGTATCTCGTTGAGCGGCTAAAGGAATATTCCCATTTGCCTGACAGAAAATAGCTGACAGGAGGCTCAATCTAGAACGCCTGTGTATGTATATTGACCCATAAAATGCTGCAATTGTAATGCCGCTCCTCAGCACTGCTAACTTCAACCATGGCAGCGCCTGAATAAATTATCCCATTGTCTATACACCTTGTCTGCCACCAGCAACCATACCCCCTTTTACATTCTCCCCATCATTGTAATCGCTCAGGTGGCGGGCACTTCGCTTTGGTTTGCCGGTAATGCTGTAATTGCAGGCTTGCAGGAGACACTTGGTTTACCTGCTACGGCTGTAAGCCACATTACCAGTGCCGTACAATTTGGTTTTATCCTGGGTACCATGGTGTTTGCCCTGCTTACCATTGCTGATCGCTTTGCGCCCTCAAAAGTGTTTTTTAGCTGCGCTTTGTTAGGCGCACTTGCTAATCTTGGGGTCTTATTGGCAGAAAACTTTGTTTCGCTGCTCCTGCTGCGTATGCTCACCGGTTTCTTTCTGGCCGGCATTTATCCCGTAGGCATGAAAATAGCAGCCGACTGGCATGAAAAAGGCTTGGGTAAAGCTTTGGGTTATCTGGTAGGCGCACTGGTCTTGGGCACGGCTTCTCCACACCTGCTGAAGGCACTGCTGAAAAACATACCGGGACAAAGTGTATTTGTAATTACTTCCTGCTTTGCACTGCTGGGAGGTATACTGATGTTGCTTTTTGTACCCAATGGGCCCTATCGCCGCCGGAGCCAGGGATTCGACCCTACGGCTTTACTGCGTGTTTTCCGGAATAAGTCCTTTCGTGCGGCAGCTGTCGGGTACTTTGGGCATATGTGGGAACTGTATACTTTTTGGGCATTTGTGCCCCTGGCATTGCATACTTATGTTACCCTTCATCCCGATAAAATTATCCCTGTTTCATTATTATCCTTTATTATTATTGCGGTAGGTAGCCTCTCCTGCGTGGTGGGTGGGTACCTGTCTCTCCGCTGGGGCAGCGATCGGGTAGCCATGCGCGCTTTGCTCTTTTCTTGCTGCTGCTGTATAGTCTCTCCGTTTATATTTACCCTGCCTCATACAGCATTTGTAAGCTTCCTGATCTTTTGGGGCATGGTAGTGATCGCAGATTCACCCCAATTCTCGACCCTCATTGCCCAACACGCGCCAAAAGAAGCTACCGGTACTGCACTCACCATTGTTAACTGTCTTGGCTTCAGCATAACCATTCTTAGTCTGCAACTATTAAACCTGCTCGACGCTTTTATATTACCGCAATATCGCCTAACCTTTCTGGCTGCCGGGCCGTTAATAGGTTTAATAAGCATGATGCGGCGCTTTGGCCATTTTTAGCTTCTGCAATCGATATAAATATTCAGGCTGGATACTAAAATCAAACAAGCCACTAAGAATATTTTAAATTTTCATAAAAATTGTTCACTTTTGTTGGATCATTGCTGTTGCCTTTTATGAAAGACTACTACCGCATTCTACAGATTACCCCAGATGCAAGCCAGGAAGAAATTAAAAGAGCTTACAGGAAACTTGCTAAGGTTTATCATCCTGATGTAGTGGGTGGATCAAGAGAACAAGTATTTATTCACGAAATTAACGAAGCATACCGCACGCTTGGCAATACCGACAGGCGTTCCAAGTATGATTGGATACGGACCAACCGCTCGGCAGCCGAAGCCGAAGTAGCAGCCCGGGAAAGTAAAAGAACACAAAGCTACAGAACTGCCACTCCGGAGCCGGTTAGTGAACGGGCCCTGGTGAAGCCTTACTTAAAATATGCCTATACCATCAGCAATTTTAGCTTAGCCTTCTGCCTGCTGCTGGCCATAGACTTTTTGCTGCCACCCCGCAAGCATGTTGATAAAGCTACTTATGTTCTGGAAGTTTTTTCGCCCAACAATGGCAGGCAGTTTTATGATCATACAAAAGTCCAGACCTGGAAAGGACATTCTCTTGCGGTTTCTAAAGAGGCAGGGCTTATTTTTTCTGAAGATCCTAACATACACATCTACACCACCCCCCTGTTTGCCAAAGCTCGTTATGTAGCCTCTGCCGGCAAAGCAAAATTCCGTTACCTGATCAACCGATCGGTCTATGGCAACTTTATCTTTTTGCCAGCTCTGCTTTTGCTATGCGCATTTTTGGGAAGCATAAAGCGATTCCCGGCTACCGTAGACTTTTCTTTTGGCGTAGTATCGGGCATTCTGTTGCTAATTTGCGGAGGTCTGCTGCTGGTGCAGTAGCTTTAACAGCTTTGATGCGTGTATAAACATTTTTCACTTTTCATTTCCATTTCTTACTTTCCTGGCACTGGTTGGATGCCGGCATTCAGGCACACGGCCGGCACTAACAGAAAATCCTTTTAAGGGTCTGGAAATCGAGCACAATAGTTTTGACATCAGACCAAGGGGTGTTTATTATCCTCCCGGTTATTATTACAGCTATCGGGAAGCTTATAACATCCCTGATCCCATGCTTATAACTGGTTATTTAATTGCCCGCAAGATTTCAGTAGCGCATGTATTTTACGCAGAGGGTGCCAGTGCCTGTGGAGTAAACGAAGTCATGGTATCGCCCACCCTGCTGATTCAAACCAGGAAGAAAGAATCTAACATAATGAAGGCTTTAGGTTTTGATGAATTCAAACAAGACCCTCAACAGCCAGTCCTGTCTGGCTGCGACAATATTAGCCTTAACATGTATACCATCCGTAAAAAGAAGCAGGAGTAGCAGTGTATTTTTCCTACCTTTAACCTTCTATGGAGGAGCAGGACAGGCTTTTTATGCAGCGGGCCCTGGAGCTGGCCCGCAGGGGGCTGGGCTATGTAAGCCCTAATCCAATGGTAGGCTGTGTAATTGTTTACCAGAATCGCATTATTGGAGAAGGCCACCACCGGCAGTACGGCGGACCACATGCAGAAGTAAATGCAGTAGCAAGTGTAAACGATAAAAGCCTGCTGCCCGAGAGCACAGTCTATGTGACCCTGGAGCCCTGTAATCATTGGGGCAAAACCCCGCCCTGTACCGATTTGCTGTTGGAGCACAAGCCAAAGCGTGTTGTCATTTGCAATGCAGACACCAATCCCAAAGCAGCTGGCGGCATACAGCGGTTGCAGGCAGCCGGTATTGAGGTGCATACCGGCCTGCTGGCAGTACAGGGCCGCCGGCTCAATTGTCGCTTTTTTACCCTGGTAGAGCAGGAGCGTCCGTATATTATCCTGAAATGGGCCCGGACGGCCGATGGCTACATGGCGCGCAGCGATTACAGCAGCAAGTGGATCAGCAATGTATATGCACGGCAGCTGGTGCACAAATGGCGTGGGGAAGAAGATGCCATTTTAGTAGGCCGAAACACCGCCCGCTACGACAATCCCCAGCTGACTAATCGGGAATGGCCAGGCCTGCCCCGCCAGCCCCTCCGGGTAGTGGTAGATCGTCAATTAACCCTGCCTCCAAACCTACACCTGTTCGATGGCGCTTATCCTACAGTTTGCTATAATACCAGCGAAGAGCGGGAGCCGGAAAAGAAAGTGCGCTACAGAAAACTTGCTAAAGAGTATTTCTGGCAGGAACTATTCCAGGACCTGAAAGCGCAGGGGGTGCAGTCTGTGTTTGTAGAAGGCGGTCCGCGCCTTTTCGAGCAACTCCTGAACCTGGCGCTATGGGACGAAGCACGCGTCTTTACGGGTCCGCATTCTTTTGGCAGCGGTCTTGCAGCCCCTAACCCGCAAGGCACCCTGATTCGCCAGGAAATGCTGCACGACAACCGCCTGGATTGGTGGGTAAGGGAATTACAGCCGAATGATTATACTTTATAAGCACCCGCCTGTTAAGCAAATCATTAAAAGGCCTTGCCCAGATCCTGTTAAAGTAGCTGTGCAAAGTCAGAAGTTTTCCTTTTCCGCTACACTTGTCCATTCCTTTGTAGTCCTGTAACTTGCAATGCTAATTTTAGAAATGATGGCAGAAGAACTTTATATATTAGAAACGGCTACCCGTGCCGAGAAATACGCAGCACTGATTCCGCAGATTGAAGCACTGACCAGTGGCGAACCTGACCTTTATGCCAACCTGGCCAACACTGCTGCCGCCCTACGCCAGGCATTTGGCTTTTTCTGGGTGGGCTTTTACCTGGTGAAGGAGAACGAATTGGTGCTTGGTCCGTTCCAGGGCCCTATTGCCTGCACCCGCATTCGCAAGGGCAAAGGTGTATGTGGCGCGAGCTGGGAAAGAAAAGAAAGCATATTGGTGCCCGATGTAGACCAGTTTCCTGGCCATATTGCCTGTAGCAGCGCCAGCCGAAGCGAGATAGTAGTACCAGGCTTTAAGCAGGATGAAGTGGCCCTGGTGCTGGATGTTGACAGTGACCAGCTCAACGATTTCAGCGAGACTGATCAGCGATACCTGGAGCAGCTAATGCGCCTGGTAGAGCAGTGGTTTTAGGATAGGGTGAGTTACAGAAAACACTTAGCATTGCGCTTGCCTGCATAAAAAATCTATTACGAGCCAATACGCTAAAAATATAAACAGGAAAGGCAGCGGTTTAACCCCTGCCTTTCCTGTTTTATCAAGGTAATTAGTTTGAACTATCGGGTACCAGGGAAATAGCAAATTCATTTAATGCTGGAATTAGGGCTCAGAGGCTCTCACTCCAGACCACTAAACAAACCACCTACCTGAGCAGGTGGAACTACGCCCAGGTGTCGGTAAGCCTGCTCGGTAGCCTGCCGGCCACGGCTGGTACGTTTGATATACCCTTCCTGGATCAGAAATGGCTCGTATACCTCTTCGATCGTTTCAGCTTCCTCGCCAACCGCCGTGGCAATTGTACTAAGGCCAACCGGACCACCTTTAAACTTTTCTATAATCGTCTGCAAAATACGGTTGTCCATGTCATCCAGGCCATGTTCATCAACATCCAGCGCATTCAGGGCCATTTGTGCGATGGCACGCGTAATGGTACCGGTACCTTTTACCTGCGCAAAGTCACGGGTACGGCGTAGCAGGTTGTTGGCAATACGCGGTGTACCGCGGCTGCGGCGGGCAATTTCATAGGCTGCATCATCTTCAATAGGTGTATTAAGGATAGCGCAGGAGCGGTGTACAATAGTTGTCAGTAGCTTGGCATCATAATACTCCAGCCGTGAATTGATGCTGAAACGAGCCCGAAGCGGTGCTGTTAACAAACCAGAGCGTGTAGTGGCGCCAATAAGTGTAAAAGGATTTAAGCTGATTTGTACGCTGCGGGCATTCGGGCCACTGTCCAGCATAATATCAATCTTATAATCTTCCATGGCTGAGTAGAGGTACTCCTCCACCACAGCATTAAGGCGGTGAATTTCGTCAATAAAGAGCACATCGCCCTGCTCCAGATTCGTAAGCAGGCCCGCAAGGTCACCGGGCTTATCCAGCACCGGACCACTGGTAATCTTGATGTTCGAGCCAAGTTCGTTGGCAATTATATAAGAGAGGGTGGTTTTACCCAGACCGGGAGGGCCGTGCAACAGCACGTGGTCCAGCGGCTCCTGGCGCTGTTTAGCTGCCTGCACAAAAATACGCAGGTTTTCCAGCACCTTTTCCTGGCCTGTAAAGTCTTCGAACGACAGCGGGCGAAGCGCTTTTTCAATTTCCCGCTCACCTGAGGTCAGCGTTTCCTTATCGCCACGCAAATAATCTTCTCGCATTTGGTAAAGGTCTAAATATTCAGCGAATTATACCTTCTATCCGCAGAAGGTTCGCTCTTTATGCTAACAAAAATCAGGCATTAAAAGTCCCCAAATACGTGCTGCAGCGCCTCTTTTTGCAGATTGTTTTAGCGTTAATTTAATTTAAATTCCGGGGATACCAGGTCCCTGTATTTTTCCTTATGACGCCGCAGGTAAATCGCCATATAGGCACAATAAGGCATCACCTTTGAACCCTGCTCTTTTGCATAAGCAAGTACGGCTTCGGCTAATAAGGCAGCATAACCCTGCCCGTTGTAGGCTGGCGGTACTTCGGTATGCATCACCATGATTGTACCATCCTTGCCCAGCTCGTATGCCAGAAATGCCCGTTCACTCTCCAGCTTCATGGTAAACTGCTGCTGATCCTGCTGATGCTGAACGGCTGGTTTTTTATCAGTCATGAATTTAAGGTTAAGTTTAAAAAGTTTTTATGCTGACCTACTCCCCTTATGTAGAAATAGCCCAGGATTTAGTCCTTAAGATAGTCTCTTTCTCTATACGCTAAAAGCGTTAAATTTTGGCTCCATTCCGGCAGGTATTATTCACAGACCATTCGTTACCTTTGCAGGATGCCTTTACCGGGCGGTCCTCGCCAGGCATTCCCTGAAGCTAAAGTTATTTAAACTTAATTCCCGTGAGTCCTTTACAACGTAAAAATATCATTTATTCGCTGGTGCTGGCTGCTTTATTCCTGGCCGTTTGGAGTTGGCGCCGCTGGACTGCCCCCGAGATGCCCGACGAGATAAAAGGCCTGAAAAAGGTAGAGCTTTGGGGACAGACACAGGGCACCACCTTTTCAGTAAAATACCTCGATAAGCAGGGCAGAAATATGCAGCGGGAGGTAGACTCATTGCTGGTCGTTTTCAGCAATGCCCTGTCCACCTATATTCCAGAGTCTGAAATTAGCCGTTTTAACCGGGAGGCCCTGCACAAATACGAGAGTCCTTTTTTCTATCCTGTGCTCCTGAAAAGTAAAGAGGTGTTTAAAGCAACCGGCGGCGCATTCGATCCTACCATTGGCCCAATTGTAAACGCCTGGGGGTTTGGCCCCGAAGGTCCACAAACGCCTAACGATGGGCAGGTAGATTCTCTGCTGCACATCGTTAACTTCGATAGCATTTTCTTCGACTCTGTTGCGGTTTGCAAAATGATGAAGGGTATGCAACTTGACTTTAACGCTATAGCGCAGGGCTACAGTGTAGATGTTGTGGCTGACTTTCTTAAAGCAAAAGGCATTGAGCATATGTTTGTAGAAATTGGAGGGGAAGCTTATGCCAAGGGATATAATGAGCGTGGTCACCATTGGCGCATAGGCATTAATACGCCCAGCGAAGACCAGGAAGAGCAGAAGCAAGTGCAGGCGGTGGTAAGTTTAAACAACCAGTCTATTGCCACCTCAGGGAACTACCGCAGGTTTTATGAAAAGGACGGGGTTAAATATGCCCACACCATCAGCCCGGTTACCGGCAGACCCGTACAGCACAGCCTGCTAAGTACTTCTGTATTTGCACCCGACTGTATGACTGCCGATGCTTACGCTACGGCTTTTATGGTGATTGGCTTAGAGAAGGCCAAAGAAATATTAGCGAAAGAAGAAGGGCTGGATGCCTATTTTATCTATAGCGATGCCAATGGCAAAATACAGACCTGGACCTCCCCGGGCATGAAAGCGCAGATAAAGATAGTTAGTGAGAAGCCACAATAGTTGGTCTTATAATTTGCCAGTATACTGCTGGTAGCCCCGCAGTGAGTTTTTTGGTAATAAAAGCTCATTCATGCGTCAGAAACCTACATGAACCTATATACAATGTACAAACATTGATTTTTACTGATCAGAAAAGGGGTTAAATCCTTCTGCTTTTCCTATTTTTGCACGGTTGTTACAAATAGAGTAAATGCCTACCACAAAAGAATGGTTTGGTGAGTGGTTCAATTCACCTTATTATCATGTTCTGTACAAGCACCGGGATCAGGAAGATGCACGGTTTTTTATCAATAAGCTGGTTTCGTTTTTTGGATTTGGTCCACAGGACCATATTCTTGATCTGGCCTGCGGTAAAGGCCGCCACAGCATCTACCTGAATCATCTGGGCTTCAGGGTAACCGGTTTGGATTTAAGCGAACAGAACATCCGCGCTGCCGGCAAATTTGAGAACGACCGGCTCCACTTCGCTGTACACGACATGCGACAGGTATACCAGGAGCGCCATTTCGATTATGTACTGAACCTCTTCACCTCCTTTGGCTATTTTGACAGAGATGCCGACAATCAAAGGGCAATTTGTGCCGCTGCTAAAACCCTGAAGCCCGGTGGCAAGCTGCTCATTGATTTTCTTAATCCAATCCACGTACTTAGTAACCTTATTAAAGAAGAGGAGAAAGAGGTAGAGGGGGTAAACTTTTACATTGCCCGTCACTTTAACAGAGAAGGTTTTATCGTAAAGGATATTCGATTTACAGCTGCGGGCGATTGCCACTATTTTCAGGAAAAGGTAAAAGCCATTGTCTACGAACAGTTCTTAGACTATTTCAAAGCTGCCGGACTGGAGCTTCTGCAGACTTTTGGCAATTATGCCCTGGAACCTTATGTAGAGGAGGAGTCTGAACGCATGATCTTTGTTTTACAGCATAAATCTGATCTGGCCCTGTGCTAAGCTATATCCTTATCTTATTTTTTGCGGCCTTTCTTGGCGGGCTTGCAGTGCTTTGGTTACCAGTTATGGAGAGCAGGGTTTATAAGTTGCTGCTGGTTTTTGCCGGCGCTTATCTATTTGCCATCACGGTAGTGCACCTCATCCCGGAGCTTATGCATACCGCTGCAGACAACAGCCGAATAGGCATGCTGGTGCTGGCTGGTTTTTTTCTGCAGCTGCTGTTGGAGTATTTATCTGGTGGGGTAGAGCACGGGCATTTGCATGGCAGTGGCGACAACCATCATCACCATCATATTGCCCCGGCCACCCTTTTAATTGCCCTTTGCATCCATTCATTTTTAGAGGGCACCTTATTACTACACCCGGTAAATGGTGGTGAAGATATGCATAAGACCGATACGCTGCTGGCAGGCATAGTACTGCACAAAGCGCCTGCCGCTTTTGCGCTAATGTCGGTGCTGCTGCATCAGTTAAATAAACGCTGGCTGGCTATTACCCTGCTGGCTATTTTTGCGCTGGCCTCTCCGGCCGGCCTGGTATTCAGCGAATCTGTACAGAGCAATGGAGAGGGCTTGCAGTTTATGGCAATGTGGATTTATCCGCTGGTAGCTGGCAGCTTTTTGCATATCAGTACGACCATTTTCTTTGAAAATAGCCCTGAACATAATTTTAACCTGCACAAGCTGCTGGTGAGCCTAGTAGGAGCCCTGGTAGGGGTTATGACCGAATTGTTCAGTTAAATTCCTTTACTGCTGTCAGTAGGGGACTTCCTGCGCCGGCTTAAGGTTGGGCAGCGTAATGCGGAAGCTGGTGCCTTCTCCCAGCACAGAACTTACCTGTATTTCGCCTTCCAGCTTTTTCACCATTTCTTTTACAATGTAAAGCCCCAGGCCACTCCCTTTAGATTCCTGATGGGCACGAAAGAACATATCAAATATTCTGGGTAAGTAAACTTCTCCAATGCCAATGCCATTATCGCTGATCTGCAGATAGGCGTGGGTGTCGGTAGCTTTTACACTGAACATGATGTAGGGCCTGGTTTGGCGCGGGTTGTGGTAACGTACAGCATTGCCAATAAGATTGGTTAAGATAACCTTGAGCCGCTGGCGATCGGTATAAAAAGTAGCATCAATCAAAAATTCCTTCAACAGCTCTACTGTATGGGCATCTGGCATGTAGCGCAGGCTGGAAGCAACTTCTTCAATTAGTTCATCGAAGTAGATAAGCTCTGGCTGGCTTTCCAGCCGATTGTTGCGCGAGTAGTCTATAATGTCATGGATAAAGCTGTCGAGTCGTTGCAGGCTGCTCTGCATAAGGTTAAAGTAACGTTCCTTCTCTGCAGGATTCTGTTCGTTTCGGGCAATTTGAATTAGCCCAAGCACAGAGGCAATGGGCGCTCTCAGATCATGTGAAACACTGTAGACAAAACGGTCTAACTCTGCATTAACCTTGCGCAGATCCTGATTGGCAGCCAGTAATTCATTGGCATTCTGGCTCATGGCGTGCTCTAGCTGCTCACGGTCCTGCTCATAGGTAGCATATGCGTGACTAACTGTCTCAAGAAATTGATTCAGCTCTGCAGGGGGGGAGCCTGCAAAAAAAAGTTGCATCTGCTGCTCCAACAGCCGATGATAGCTTTTTCCAGCGCTTGCAGAGGCATTGCCTGCATGGTTTTGATTGGGGGCTGAATGCAATTTATTTAACAGTAGTTTTATGATTCATTAATAGAAACCAGTAAATAGCCTGGTGGTTCCAAACATTCTCTAACTGCCGTCAATGCTTTTGTTCATGCCTGCGTACTCACTGCTAAGCATCAACAGGAACAAATCATTATAAATCTTAGGATTGTTTGTTATACCAGCATGCTGCCACCTGAAGAGTAAAGGCTGGGCAAACACAAATTTGCTGTATTTTACTGTGACGTACTACTGCCGGAAATAAAAAAAGCGCCCGCAGGCGCTTTCTCAGTTATTTAGATTTAAAGGTACTTTCGTTTTCAGGAACTGGCCACTGGTTATTACTTCTGTCCACATCGGCCATACGACCTGTAGGATCTATATCGACCTGGCGCACTTCCTGAAAAGGCCTGCTCAGCAGCAGCTCGTAGGAGGTAAACACCCAGGGCCACTCGGCAGCCAAGGTACGCTTCAGCCCCAGGCTTTCTTCTTTCTCGCCATACATCATACGCAGCGGTATGTAAACCATTTCCTGGCTGCCATCGGTATAGGTAACCACAAGGTCTATAGGCATGGGTATTTCACCAATGCGTTGCAGGCGCACCAGCGTCTTGCCATCGGCAGCGGCACTAACGGTGCGCACACCATAGTCTATGCTGTTGGTGGTTCCCACCCAGTCCAGGAAGAACCAGTCGAGCTCCATGCCGGACTTTTTCTCCATAACTCGCTTAAAATCTGTCGGGTTGGGATGTTTGAATTTCCAGGTATTGTAATAATCACGCATGCCCTCCATCATTTTGTCTTCCCCCATGATGTAGCTTAGCTGGCTTAATATTACAGAGCCCTTCACATATGAGTTAATGCTGTAAGTGCGGTTACGGATATAGCGATCGGCATGGGTAGTTAGCGGCTCCTGCACACCACTTTTCACCATGTTTACATAGGTCTGGATTGTTCCAAGATGCGGATTGGGTACGTTCTCTCCAAACAGTATGTTCATGACATAATCAGAAGCATAGGTGGTAAAACCTTCATCCATCCAGGGGTATAGGCTTTCATTCGTGGCCAGCACCATCTGATACCAGCTGTGTACCGCCTCATGCACAGAAACACCTACCAGGCTTTCCAGACTGCGCTTGCCGGTGATCATGGTAGCCATAGGGTATTCCATGCCGCCATCGCCACCCTGAATAAAAGAATATTGCTTATAAGGATATTCACCAAAATTCTCGTTCATGATCTGGAAAAGCTGTACTGCATAAGGCTGCAGCTGTTTCCAGAAGGGCGCATAGCTAGGGTCGTTCTGGTAGAAGAAATGCAGCATAGGACCATTGGGCACCTGTAGCTGATCATGTACATAATCGGGGTCTGCTGCCCAGGCAAAATCATGCACATTGGGGGCTTTAAAATGCCAGGTGAGCTTCTGCCCTTTTTTACCCTTGGGTTGCTTGGCTGTTTCGGCATATCCATGGCCAACTTCCTGGGCATTTTGCAGGTAGCCGGTACCCCCTACAACATACTCTCTGTCCAGGCTTATCTTCACATCAAAATCGCCCCAAATTCCATAAAACTCACGGCCAATGTATGCGTTGGGATGCCAGCCTTCATAATCATATTCGGCTAATTTGGGGTACCACTGGGTCATGGTGAGGCGAATACCTTCTTTGTTATCGCGGCCAGAACGTCGAATTTGCAGGGGCACCTGGCCTTCGAAGCGCATATCCAGTTTTGTTTTTTTACCTGGCAGCAGGGGTTTCTCCAGGTTTACCACCAGAATTGTGCCTTTCTCATTGAAAGCAACCTTTTTACCATCCTGCTCCAGCGACTGTACCCGCAGGTAGCCTATCTCTTCCGGCTTGAGCTCGCTGATGCGGCCACCAACGCGCGGATCTGCATCTTCTATGGTGCGAGAGCGAACGTCCATTTCGCTACCCGGTTGAAAGGCATTGAAGTAAAGGTGATAAAATACCCGTGTGAGTGTATCGGGCGAGTTATTGTGGTACACCAGGCTTTGGGTGCCGCTGTAACGGTTGTTTACAGCATCCATGTCTACTACCATGGTATACTCTGCCCGTTGCTGCCAGCGATTGGGTTGTGCCATAACTACTGCATGCAAAAGGAGCAGCAGCGAAGTGATCAGAAAGGGTTTACGCATTGTGAATTTCCTGTACGGTTTGCCAATTAAGCTTAACATAAAGCTACCAAGAGGCAATATAACCAACCACAATCGGCTAAACAACCTCCAAAACAGGAAACGGACCTAACGAGTTGTTATTGCTCAGCCTTGGTTGAGCGCAATTGCATTGCCAGAATAATGAGCAGGGCTAAAGAGAAAATGAAGCTGCCGATCATTAACTTAGAATCGGACAGATGAAAGAAAGAGAATGTGAGAATAATGCCCAGGAGCAGGGAGACCAAAATGATCAGAAATATCTGAAGAGGACTCAAATTCATATTAAATATAGCTGGTTAGGTAAAGCAGACTGGCAGACATTAAGTTATCTCTCTATACCATGCACCTTCAGTTCAACCAAATATAGATCTGCCTCAAAGATAATTAAACTCTTCTAATATATTTTTGTATTTCACATTAAAAATGGATTAATATGATGGCTCTCACAGCCTTGAAATGGGGATTTTTAACTGCCTTTTTTACCTTCCTCTGGCTAAGCCTTGAGTATGCCGTTGGGCTGCAAACAAATTATATTGCTTACCATCCGGTTATTACGTTACTGGCCCTGATCATTCCCTTGCTTTGCCTCTATTATGGCTTAAAAGAAGTAAAGCTGAAAGACCCCGCGGAATTTTCGTTTGGTAAGGCGTTGCTCACCGGTCTGTGCATTTCAGGAGTGGCAGCCATATTCAGCATGCTGGGGCAATGGGTGTTTCACCATTGGGTTAATCCGAATTTTTTCAGCAGCATGATTACGTATGCAGAAAGCAGGGCGCTGGCCCAGGGAATAGATGTTTTGGTTGCCCGGCGCGAAGCCGAAGCTTATTTTAGTCTGGAGTCTTACCTTTTACAGGCGGTAGGGGGAGCATTGATTGGCGGAGCAGTTGTTTCTGCCATTCTGGCCATTTTTATGCGTAACCGGTAGAAAAATTATCTAAGGCTGATTGACTTTTAACCTATGATAATGTAAGGATTCAAGACTATTTCAATAAAATAAGCTGCAATTCCCCTTTTTCAGCAAATCCCTGAACATTTAGTACAAACGTTTGCAGTACATGATCAGGCTGTTTTTTATTTATTTTTCAAAGCCTGTACTGTTTTTTATGAAGCGCCAGCAATCCTTTACTGATTAGCCTTCATACTTAAGATATTGCGCTTTAGGCGATTACTCCCTGGCTAAAATTTATTTTTCTTATTATCAGCAATAGCTACCCTAGCACCTGTTGCTTTCTAAGCTGCCATCAAAGTTCTGTTATTGCACAGCTTCAATAATTATTATACGCGTGTAATATTTACAAATTCAAGTCAATTTGCTGTTCCCACCAAATAATGGTTCTTGTCGTATTAAAGACATTAAACCTCTCTGATTATTTAATTAACCTCTCTCCTATGCAAACAGCAAGACTTTTAGTTGAGGATTATGATCTGATGAGAACACTGCACATTGGTGAAGTAGCCTTCTCATTTTATAAAATTCAGCGTCCTGCCCCAACAGAGCAAGACTATGCAATTTGGCTTACGCGTTTGCCAGAAACGCTCCGCAGCCGTTATAGTGCTATGGGCTTCGAAGATGCAAAAAATTCACTCGACTTCCGCCGCTATTTTCTTGAACTCAGAGATAAGGACATGAAAACCTATATGCAGGCAAACCTGAATGCGGAAGAATATAAAGAATGGCTGGAGTCCAGAAATAAACCTGCCAACCTATAGGTTGCAACAATCATTTCTACATGCTTCACACCCCATAGCCTGGCGTTTTGCCAGGCTTTTTTTTGTGTCAGCATGCGCCGGAACCATAAGTAAGGTATCAATAAGGATTATTTTTTATAAAACTGCATGAGAAAACCCTTTTCCTGATTTTTATGCTACCAACACCTCATCAAAACTAAGTAAACAATTTTAAGCGTTTCAGCCTTTGCTCTCGTGAAGAAAATAGTACCATTGCCACTTGGTTATACTAACGGCTATTAAAAGCACCCCCACTCCGCCCTGATCAGGGCATTTCCCCTAAGCTGCTCATGCTATAAGCAGCGCCCTTTCCTATACTCTTTTTATTCTTAATGCAACATCTTCCCGGCATACAGCCTGGTGGCTCTTGCATGATGTCCTTTGGGTCAATCAGATCCACAAATTTACTATATGATATTACTTAAAAAGTTGAAGCAGACAGACTTCAACGCTAAAAATGAAATTCTCTCCGGCTTTAACCGTTGCGCTGGCACTGGTGCCTGAAGCAGTTGCTTTTTC
>JASLAE010000301.1 GCA_030147305.1 Cesiribacter sp. | reverse complement strand
GCTTATAAATCTCCCGGCCCGCCTGATTGGGCACCCGCCCATGGATATCGGCGTAAAAATGCTGAACACAACCATAAAGAAGTGCACAAATGGAGGAAGAAAGGTCATAAAAAAGAAGACCGACATAAAGAAGAAGAATATAAAGGGAAAGAAAACCGGCGAGGCAAAGCAGAACGTTCAGTTGAAGAGAATGGTAAGAAACGACCTGAAACAGTGCTAAAAAAACGCCGGGAAATTACGCCAAACAAAAATGGTCAGATCAGTCAGAAGGAAAGGCGAAGTGCAACACTGGAGGCTCAAAAAAAGAAAGATGCAAAAATTACCACCAGGACTGAAGAAGCAAATAAAAAGCCTACGGTAAAAAAAGAAGAAAATTGGAAAGATTGAATTGGATGGTAAAGGTTGATAGTTAGGTGGAAAGGTCCGGGCAGTTGTCCGGACTTTTTTATTTCTACACTGCGCTAATTGAGAACAGCATACAGACATCCAGGGCATTTAAATTGGCGCTAAAAGAGCTATTGATACAAATTAATTGTTTGTTTTCAACACAATAGAATATCCAAGCTTTCATTTATGGCAATCCATTGCAGGTAACGACTGGTAGCCCTGCTTTTTCAATTACAATAGATACTTAATACGCCATTCCTTGGTATTCTATAATTCCATTTGCAAATGGTTTTATTTGAGGGAACGAAAGGAATGCAGTATATCACTTACTGATGTTTTCATAAAACGAAAAGGTCCGGACATAGCTGCCGGACCTTTTTTTCTTATTTACTGGCATGCAATTAAACTATTGTTCCAAAATCCACATTACACGAATTTCATCCGTAAGTTCAATATCCTGAATGTCTGTTTGAGGGAAATTAGCTTGCTTGTCCATCATTGCTTCACTGGCACGTACATTCATCATCTGCGGATAAGGAATATGAGACTGCTGCCCGTAATCGATCTTGTGAATTGCGCCGAGGCGAATGTTTGCCGAGCGTGCTATAACAGAAGCCTTATCCCGGGCATCCTGCAGCGCTTTGCGGATAAGCTCTTCTTTTACCTGTTGTCTTAATTTTTCAGATAAGCCAAATGTAAACTGAAACGTGACCCCATCCTGGGTATCGGCAAAGACACTGGTTAATTTGGTCATTCGCTTGGGATCGAGGCTAAATTTAATCTCCATGGTCTGACTTGCCAAATAGCCATTCCTGATCATGTTGCCATCTCGCCATTCATTTTGTTCATTCAGAAAAAATTGACTGGTTTTGATTTCTTCTTTTTTGAAGCCAGCATCCTGCAGTTTTTTAAGCAGCTGTTCTACCCGCTCTGTCACCACCTGCACAGCACGCCCGGCTTCTGAGCTGGCACTTTGCACCTGTACCAGCACCAGCGTTTGGTCTGGCTGTACCAACATGCGTCCCTGGCCCTGCACTTCCATCATGCCCGGCCCATTGGTGTTATTTACAGCAGGCGAAGGGGTAGTTTGTGCTGAAGTTGTATTAGCTGCTCCCATCATAGCCAGAAAAAAGAGTGGCAAAATAAATTTGATTGTTCTCATAAAGAAATTTGATAAAAGAACGTAAAAATGATCCTGATTGAGTTAAAATAACAACATGAAAAATTCATGCCAATAGTATCAGGAACAAGTTACCAGGTGCCAACTACCCCTGCTGCATGACACTCCAAATCGTTATTGCCAACTGAAATAGCTTTGCATTCAGAAGTTTAACTTGAAGTTCTGTTGATACATTTATTTTTGTCTTAAAGCACCCCCTTGGTACTGGGCAGCTGTTGCAGGTTGTTCACATCACGTTTTACTGCCATACGAATGGAGCGGGCCAGTCCCTTAAAGATGGCTTCGATCTTGTGGTGCTCGTTTTGACCCTCACATTTAATATTCAGGTTGCAGCGGGCAGCATCGGCAAAAGACTTAAAAAAGTGGTAAAACATTTCCGTAGGCATATCTCCTACTTTTTCACGCTTAAATTCAGCCTCCCATACTAGCCAGGGCCTTCCCCCAAAATCCAGGGCTACCTGCGCAAGGGCATCATCCATAACCAGAGAGAAACCATAGCGTTCCATGCCTCTTTTATCGAAAAGTACTTTTGCAAAGCCCTCTCCCAGTGCAAGAGCAGTATCTTCTATTGTATGGTGCTCGTCTACCTCTAAATCGCCTTTGGTCCGCAGATAAATGCTGATGCCACTATGCCTGGCTAACTGATCAAGCATATGATCGAAAAAGTGTAGACCGGTTTTGATATCGCTCCTGCCTTGTTCATCCAGCGTGAGCTTTAGCTCAATCTGGGTCTCTTTGGTGTTGCGCACAATACTTGCCTCCCGCAGGGGAAGCAACAGGTATGCTGTAATTTCTTTCCAGCTAGTGGTGGTAAGTTCAGCCCCACTACCTGGTTTATCACCGATGAAAATTGCTTTAGCCCCCAGGTTTTTAGCCAGCTGCACATCGGTCAACCGGTCTCCAATAACATATGAATTTTGAAGGTCATAGGCATCTGTCATATACTTGCCCATCATGCCAGTACCGGGCTTGCGGCTTGGCAGCCCCTCATGTTCAAAGCTGCGGTCTATTAGAATGTCATCAAACACAACCCCTTCACCTTCCAGTGTCTTTAGCATCTTGTTATGTGCAGGCCAGAAAGTATCTTCCGGAAAACTGTTGGTGCCCAGGCCATCCTGATTGGTCACCAGCACAAACTCATAATCTGTAAGCGCACGCAGCTGGTGTAGTGCACCAATAGCACCGGGCAAAAACTCCAGCTTTTCCAGTGAATCTACCTGAAAATCCGTTGGCGGTTCAATGATAATAGTACCATCACGGTCTATGAACAGGGCTTTTTTCTTCATGCTTGTTTTAGGTTAGGGCAATCTGAGGTTTTGTATCAAAGCCTGGGCTTGCAAAAAAAAACTTATACTATTTCCCCTTTTTTGGCTGTTTCGGTATAAGCTTCCAGGGCCTCCAGCAATTGCTCATTCTCGTCGGGAGTACCAACGGTAATCCGCAGACAATCATCACAAAGCTTTACCCTGGAGCGGTCACGCACAACAATTCCCTTTTTCAGGAGGAAGTTATATACTGCCCGGGCTTCCTGCACCTTCACCAGCAAAAAGTTAGTAGCTGAAGGATACACATGTTCCACCACACCCAGTTTAGGCAATTGTTTCGCCAGCTGTTCACGTTCGAAGAGCGTAAGAGAGATCTGCCGCTTCATCTTATCTCTATTTGTGATAGCCTTTAGTGCATATTCCTGGGTGAGTGAACTGATGTTATAAGGTGGTTTGATCTTGTCCAGGATCTCTATCATCTCTTTTGACGCGAAAGCCATGCCTATGCGTAAAGCCGCCAGTCCCCAAGCCTTACTGAAGGTTTGCAAC
The DNA here is from genome assembly GCA_030147305.1 of Cesiribacter sp. Taxonomy (GTDB): domain Bacteria; phylum Bacteroidota; class Bacteroidia; order Cytophagales; family Cyclobacteriaceae; genus Cesiribacter. The sequence goes on along the minus strand of JASLAE010000301.1, from coordinate 7,404 downwards.
ACCACCAGATTAGGATAAGTATCTAAGAGGCAGGACCAGGAATCTTCACTGGCATAATCAATATAAGCTTCATCAATGACTACCAGACCTTTGAATTCATTCAGCAATCGCCGTACAGCCTCAGTATCCATTAAGTTGCCGCTGGGATTATTGGGAGAACATAAAAATAGTATCTTACTATTATGGTCCGCCTGTGCCAGAATAGCGTCAGTATCCAGGCTGAAATCAGGCAGTAGCAACACTTCCCGTACGGCTACTGCGTTGATGTTTGCACTAACGCTGTACATACCATAAGTGGGCGGTAAAATAATAATATGATCCTGCCCCGGGTTACAAAAAGCACGAATCAGCAGATCTATAGGCTCGTCTGAACCATTGCCCAGAAAAATCTGGTCCGCTGGCACCTGCTTAAGCCTTGCGACCATGCGCTTGAGGCGCCGCTGGTGCGGATCTGGATAGCGGTTAAAATCCTCTGCGGTGGCAGAACCGAAACTATTCTCATTGGCATCTAAAAACACACTCGCCTTACCCGAAAATTCATCGCGGGCAGAGGAATAAGGGGTAAGCTGAAGGAGGTGCGGCCGTAGCAGCTGCTTAATATCCACCATTTTCTTTTATTGCATTAAGTCTTACAGTAACGGCATGGGCATGTGCATGGAGCAACTCTGCCTCTGCCATGGTCTGAACAACAGGCCCCAGCAGCTGAATACCTTCGCGGGTCAGTTGCTGAAAAGTTATTTTCTTTACAAAGCTATCGAGAGAAACCCCGCTATAAGCTCTGGCAAAGCCGCTGGTAGGCAGGGTGTGGTTGGTACCGGATGCATAATCCCCTACAGATTCTGGCGTAAGATGGCCTAGAAATACAGAGCCTGCATTCACCACCATGCCCGCCACTTCTGTGGCATTGTCTACAGCCAGGATCAAATGTTCTGCTGCATAGGCGTTCAGGAAATCCATGGCGTCCTGCAGCTCCTTAATAAGAATCACCCTGCTGTTTAATAACACAGCCTCGGCCATAACGCTGCGGGGCAAGTTTTTCACCTGTTTATCAAGTTCTATATTTACAGCTTCCGCCAGCTTAGGCTCCGAGGTGACCAGCAATACCTGACTGTCGGTACCATGTTCTGCCTGGGAAAGCAAATCTGCAGCAATAAAGGCCGGATTAGCACTGGCATCGGCAAGAATGGCAACCTCCGAAGGTCCTGCAGGCATATCAATAGCCACCCCTTCCTGGGCAGCGATAAGCTTGGCAACGGTTACGTATTGATTACCGGGCCCAAAAATCTTGTCTACTTTAGGAATGGTTTCTGTCCCATACATCATGGCAGCTATGGCCTGGGCGCCACCGGTCTTATAAATTTTGCTTATGCCCAGCAGGTTAGCCGTATAAAGTATGGCTGGATGTACCTCACCATTGCGGTTTGGAGGCGTACAAAGCACAATATCCTTACAACCCGCTATGCGGGCAGGTACGCCCAGCATTAATACTGTAGAGAACAGCGGCGCAGTCCCCCCCGGAATGTAGAGCCCTACCCGCTCAATGGGCACACTCCGGCGCATACAACGCACTCCCGGCTGTGTTTCCAAATCAATAGGTTCAACCCGCTGCGCCCTGTGAAAGCGGTCAATATTGATGATCGCCTGTTCAATGGCATTTTTCAGTTCCTCATCTATGGCTGCCGCAGAAGCTTTTAACTCTTCCGGAGTAACTGCCAGACTATTCAGGTGAACTAGATCAAACTCCAGTGCAAATTTATAAAGTGCGCTATCGCCATTGCGTTTCACCTTCTTCATGATGGGCTTTACAATGTTGCGCACTTTTTTAAACTTCATGCCCGGGCGCTGAAGGTATTGATCCCATTGATCACGTGGCGGGTTCTTGATTATTTCCATGAGGCCGTAGCTTTTTTTTGGCTTAGGTTGAAATTGAGTTTATATAATCATTTTTTCAATAGGCACCACCAGAATTCCTTCGGCACCAGCTGCCTTAAGTTGGTCAATAACCTCCCAAAACTCATCTTCCTGAATAACCGAGTGTACGGAATTCCAGCCTGCTTCGGCCAGTGGTAAAACGGTTGGGCTTCGCATACCGGGTAAAATGTCTATGATCTGCTGTAACGATGCCTGCGGTGCATTCAGCAAAATGTATTTGTTTTTTTGGCCTTTCTGCACAGAATCGATGCGAAACAGCAATTTCTGCAGCAGTTGCTGCTTCTCGTCGCTCAGCTGTTTGTTCCGGATAAGAATGGCCTCAGACCTGTAGATGGTTTCTACTTCCTTTAAACCATTCATGAACAGGGTGCTTCCGGAGCTCACAATGTCGCAGATGGCATCTGCCAGGCCTATGCTGGGCGCAATTTCTACTGAACCGCTAATTACATGAATGTTTGCTTTTATATTTCGCTCCTGCAGGTAATCACCCAAAATTTTAGGGTATGATGTTGCAATGTTGCCCCCCTGCAAGTCCTCAACGGTTTTATAATCGATGTGCCGCGGTACAGCCAGGGAAAGCCGGCATTTAGAAAAACCAAGTTTCTTGGCTACCTCAACAGACCGTTCGGTCTCGTACCAAACATTTTCCCCTACTATGCCCAGGTCGGCTACTCCATCTTCTACATATCCGGGAATATCATCATCTCTCAGAAAAAGAAACTCAATAGGAAAATTGGTTGCTTCACTTCTGAGCGTGCGCATACCGTTATTGACTTTGATACCGCATTCTTTGATGAGATTGAGAGAATCTTCGCTTAGCCTGCCACTTTTCTGAATGGCGATTCGTAGTTTTTCCATAATGGAACTGGAGGCCCTGTCGGCCGAAATAGAAAAGAATTAGAAAAAGAAAAGGTAAAGAAAAAAAACGGGTGCCCGGGATTAGGCATGATGGTCATGATGCACTGCATGCCAATGGTGGGCAGTTGCAAAAGCGGGGCGATGAAAGTGTTGCAAGGCAATCATGATGGGCAAAAATAACTAAGTTTTTGAAATCCACAAGAAAAAAAGCACCCACTCAACTGTGGGTGCTCAATATTAGGCCTTCGCCTTGTTTTTTGAAGCTGCTGCTTTATCATTTGTGCCGGCACTGCTCCGGCTCTTCGCCACATCGGCTCGATCGCTTTGTGCTACTATTTGCGGCTTGTTCTTTTCCAGGTAAGAGGAAAGCATCCAGCATTTTTTCTCCAGGTCACCTACATAGCCACCCAACATATCGATGGTACCTTCGTCATCGGCATCTGAGGCAGCACTTAATACTTCACGTCCCAGTCTTATCAAGACGGAATAGTCATTGAGCACCTCTTCTACCATGCGGGTATGGTCCAGTTCTTCGGGGCACTCGCTGATCTGCGAAACTTTCAGGTATTCAGAAAGTTGGCTAATTGGACGCACCCGAAGGGTAAGGATGCGCTCTGCGATATCATCTATTTTCTCGTTTGCATCGTTGTAAAACTGCTCGAATTTATCATGCAGAATAAAAAAATCCTGGCTCTTCAGGTTCCAGTGAAAGTTGCGCAGCTTTTGATAATGCAACTGATAGGCAGCCAAAAGTTCATTTAGATTTCTGGCAACTATGTCTACTTTCTTTCTGTCGAGATGTAAATAATCCATTTCTGTTTTTGTGTTTTATATACTAGATAAACCCCAAAAACTACCGAAGGTTTTGTTGATGGATTAATCAGGTAGATTATTAAGCTGGCTTATAAAATTTGGCCGAAGGCCAGGTAATGTATCTACTGGCTGGTGGGTTACAGGTATATAAAATGCACTTTATAATATAGGTAAGCCTAACAATAAGGTATCCGGCGCTTCCGAAAACAAACCTGTCAGTCACCCACAATTTTAGCCTCCGGCTTTCTTGGCTTTATAACCCATTTGCAGCAGCAGTTCTATCACTTTGTCCCGTTTGTCACCCTGTATGATGATCTCATTTTCTTTGGCTGAACCACCCACACCACATTTGTTCTTTAGAGTTTTGGCCAGCTCCTGCAAATCTGCGTCTTTGCCCACAAAACCAGTGATCACTGTGGCCTGTTTGCCCCCTTTGTGGCGGTCTAATAGTAGTTTTAAGTTTTGCTGCTGAGGTGGCAGGGTCTCGGCCTGCCCTACTCCCTCCTGCTGATAGGTGTAATCAGGATTGGTTGAATACACCACACCTGTCCTGTTCTTATTCTTAGCCATTAATTACCATTAAATAGTTAATCACCATGCTGCTTGATTTTTTCCAGAACAGAATAAAATAAGAAAACCTTTAATTCCCCATCAGGTGCCCTATGCCAAAAAGCAGCACAAAAATCAGAGTGCTTAGTGCCATTTGCCGCAGGTAAGGGTCCAGGGCCGCTGCCTCTTTATACTTATATACAGCCCGAAGGTTTATAAGGAATAGCGGTATGCTAAGCAAAAATAAAAATTGCCAGACTGATTTAAATTCTAACATTACAAAGGCTACAGCAGCCAATATACCTGAAATCAATAAAAAAGCATGATACTGCACTGCACGCTCCCTGCCCACGCGCACTGGTATAGATCGCTTGCCTGCCAGTTGATCCGAGGATATATCCCTGATATTATTGAGATTTAGCACAGCAGTAGAAAAAAGCCCGCTGCTTGCTGCAGGCAGCAATAATTCCCATCGCAGCCATTGGGTGTGCAGGTAAAACGAACCCAGTACCGCCACCAGTCCAAAGAAAAGAAACACACTTATATCCCCTAACCCCGCATAACCATAAGGCCTGCTGCCGGAAGTGTAGGTTACTGCCGCGGCAATAGCAAGCAAACCCAGCCCAAAGAAGAAAAAGAATACCTGCCGGTTAAAACCAACCGAAACATAGAGCAGGTATAAACCACTCAGGAGTGAAAGAATGCCAAAAACAACCATGGCATTACGCATGGCAGCAGCAGCAATGAGCCCCGCCTGTACTGCCCGTTTAGGCCCCTGTCGGTGAGCGCTGTCAGCTCCATGAACACTATCTCCATAATCATTGGCCAGGTTGGAAAGCACCTGCAGAAATATGGTGGTAATGCTGGCCCAAAGTACTACGTTCCAGTTAAATTCACCATAAAAGGCTGCCAGGAAGCTTCCCAACCAAATGCTGGAGAGTGCCAGGGGGAGTGTACGGGGGCGAGCTGCTGAAATCCAGGCCTTTGCTTTACCCTTCATGGATTTTATAATTCCCCGGAGAGACTTTCGGGACTTAGGCTGATTATTGTGACAGATCCTTTACAATTGAGAGATGATGGCTTCGTCCATTGGCTTTACATTGCTTGGATAAAAGCCCAGTACTTTACCATCTTCACTGATCAGGTATTTAGAGAAATTCCACTGTGGTTCTTCATTTATTTGGGCTTCAAGCCACTGGTACAGCGGATGCTGGTCGTCTCCCACAACAGAAATTTTTTCGAAGACCGGGAAAGTTACACCAAAATTCTTTCTACAGAACTGGGCAATTTCCTCATTGCTCCCGGGCTCCTGTCCGCCAAAATTATTAGCCGGAAAGCCTAACACCACCAGTTTATTGCCATGCTGCTCATGCAGTTGTTGAAGATCATCATACTGCGGTGTGAAGCCACATTCTGAGGCTGTATTCACAACCAGTACTTTTTTTCCCTTGAAACGGGTAAAATCTACTTCCTCGCCGTCCAGCGTACGCATCTTAAATTCGTAAAAATTCTTCGCCATTGCTTGTTTAGTTACTGTTTGATCCTGGTTGTCTGCAGCTGTTGTGGGTGCAACCCGATCTTTATTTCGTACTTGTGTACCTTGCTCCTGTGGTGCAGAACAGGCGCCGCTTAACAACAGCGCTGCTGTAATTATAAAAAATGATCTCATGTCTTTAGCTAATAATTTGATATGCATTGCCTAACGAAAGAAATTCCAGAATAAACGACGCATATTTTTTCCATCATATAATTCCTTGCCATGCAATGCCACAGTGCAATTGATATTAAGTTACATCCTGTCCGGCACCTCTATACCTAAGAGGTTCATGGCATGACTAATTGTGCGCGCTACTGAAGCTGAAAGGGCAATTCTAAAATCACGCAGTTTTTCATCATCGGCATTGAAAACTGAAACCTCTGTATAAAAACGATTAAACTCCTTTGCCAGATCATATGCATATTGGGCAATGATAGAAGGAGCATATTCTGCCGCTGCAATGCTCACTTTTTCCGGGTAAAGGCTCAGCTGATAAATTACCTCCCTTTCTGTAGGATGCAGGCGCTCAATTGCTGATATATCCAGAAACTGATAGGCGATGTTTGTTTCATCGGCCCTGCGCAAGAGCGAAGAAATCCTGGCGTGGGTATACTGTATGAACGGACCGGTATTACCCTGAAAATCAATAGATTCCTGTGGATCGAACAGCATTCTTTTCTTAGGATCAATCCGCAGGAGGTAATATTTTAAAGCACCAAGCGCAAGCATCTTAAAAAGCTTGTCTGCTTCCGCATGCTCCAGCCCTTCTACTTTTCCCAGCTCGCGGGTATATCTTTCTGCTGTATCGACCATCTCCTGCACCAGGTCATCGGCATCTACTACAGTTCCCTCACGACTCTTCATTTTACCGCTGGGCAAGTCTACCATACCATAGCTCAGGTGATAATTGCCAGCCGCATAAGGACGACCCAATTTTTCGAGAATCAAAAAGAGCACTTTAAAATGATAATCCTGCTCGTTACCTACTACTATAATAGATTTGTTCATGCCAAAATCCCTGTACTTAAGGTCGGCAGTGCCCATATCCTGGGTAATATAAACTGAAGTGCCGTCGGCCCGCAGCACCAGTTTTTCGTCCAGCCCGTCTTCGCTGAGATCTATCCAGACAGAGCCGTTTTCTTTTTTGTAGAAGATCCCTTTTTCCAGGCCTTCTTCAACAATGTCTTTTCCTAATAAATAGGTATCTGATTCCCTATAAAACTTATCGAAGTGCACGCCAATTTTTTGATAGGTTTTATCAAAACCTTCATAGACCCAACCATTCATGGTTTTCCATAAATCAACCACCTGTTTATCACCAGCCTCCCACCTGAGGAGCATCTCCTGGGCTTCCTGCAGCAGCGGTGCCTTAGCCTTTGCTTCTTCCTTTTCTACACCCTGTGCTACAAGGGCTTCAATCTGCTGACGATATTCTTTGTCGAAAGCTACATAGTATTTACCCACCAGATGATCGCCCTTTATGCCACTTTGTGCAGGGGTTTCGCCATTGCCCCATTTCTCGTAGGCCAGCATAGACTTACAGATATGAATGCCCCGGTCGTTTACCAGGTTCACCATGTTTACCTCATAACCTGCAGCCTTCAGGATTTGTGCAACTGAATAACCCAAAAAATTATTCCGCAGGTGGCCCAGGTGCAGTGGTTTGTTGGTGTTGGGCGAGCTATATTCTACTACTACTTTTTGTCCATTTACCG
>JASLAE010000260.1 GCA_030147305.1 Cesiribacter sp. | reverse complement strand
GAGATGATGAAGGAGAGCAGCTGACCCATGTGTTTGCTGCACTATACATTAAACAGGAAATGGAAGCAGGGACAGATTTTAAAACAGCCCTGCGTGATTATACCCGAAAGGTGAGAGAGTCGATTTCATAGTGTGCATCTGGCTGTATTTGATGCTGCTGTTGCATGTAGGATATGTTATAATTTCAATTAACGTTTATACACTCTCACAAACTTCCGGCATCCGTCGTAAAGTCAGAAGAAATTATTTAACTGTGGCCTTTGTTTAAGGGAGGAAGAGGGCTTTTGGCTTTCTTCCTTTTATATTTGTAAAAAGCAGGGCTGTGAACCCTGTGAAAAAGCAATCTAATGAGTAAAAAAGGTAGAGTATTGGTAGCCATGAGCGGGGGTATAGACAGCTCCGTGGCAGCGGTAATGCTGCATGAACAAGGCTATGAAGTAATTGGGATGACCATGAAAACCTGGGACTATGCGTCCTCTGGTTCATCCAAAAAAGAAACTGGCTGCTGCAGTCTTGATTCGATCAATGATGCCCGAAATATCGCAGTTAGCCTTGGATTTCCGCACTATATTCTGGATATCCGCAACGAATTTGGCGATTATGTAATTGACCATTTCACGGACGAGTATCTGGCAGGCCGTACGCCAAATCCCTGCGTTTTGTGTAACACACACATAAAATGGGATGCACTGCTGCGCCGGGCCGATAAGCTGGGTTGCGATTACATCGCTACGGGACATTATGCCCGCGTACGGCAGGAGGATGGTCGTTATATTATCAGCAAAGGGCTGGACGAGCACAAAGATCAGTCATATGCACTCTGGGGTGTATCACAGGCAAGCCTGAGTCGCACCATTTTGCCCCTCGGAAACCTCACCAAGGTACAAATACGGGAAATGGCCCGGGAGCGCGGATTTGTGGAGCTGGTGAATAAATCTGAATCTTACGAGATCTGCTTTGTGCCAGACAACGATTACCGTGGCTTTTTAAAGCGCCGTTTACCAGGCCTGGAAGAGCAGGTGCGGGGAGGAGATTTTGTGCTGGAAGATGGTACTAAGGTAGGAAAGCATGAAGGGTACCCCTTTTACACCGTGGGTCAGCGCAAAGGTTTAGGCATTGCGCTTGGTTATCCCGTTTATGTTACAGAAATTAGAAAGGAAAGTAACGAAGTTGTATTGGGTACATTCGATGAACTCAGTCGGGATGGCATGTATGTTCGCAACCTTGTGATGACCAAGTATCCCGATTTGCATGGTCAACGCCTGGATACCGTTACCAAAGTACGCTACAATGATGATGGTAGCCCAGCTGTAATTGAGCAGGCGGGGGATGTTATGAAGGTTTTCTTTGGCAAAGGCGTAAATGCCATCGCACCCGGACAGGCAGCTGTTTTCTATGAGGGAGACGATGTTGTTGGCGGGGGATGGATTTGGAAAAGCTTTAGGCAAGCACATGAAAAAATTGCATAGATGGATCTTGGCAGGGGTGCTCTGCACCCTTGTCTTTTTTTATACAGCCTGCGAGCGCACAGCCGAACCAGATATGGATAGAGTCGGTTGGGAATATTATCCCCTTAAGCTTGGACAATATCGTACCTATGATGTTTATCGGATCAATTACAATTTTGCTGTAGAGAATGACACACTGGCCTACGAGCTGAAGGAACTTGTCGCCGATTATTATCTTGATCAGGAACAGGACACGGTTTTTGTGCTGCATAGACTGCAACGTTCAGCAGCGGGTGCTCAATGGCAACTTGATTCAGCTTATCTGGTACAGCGCACTCCTAAATGGCTAAATCAAACCATCAATAACAGGCCGCAACTGCAGCTGGTCTTCCCGGTCGCTGAAGGCAGAACCTGGAATTCAAATATGCTAAATGCTGCGCCGGCAGACAGTTTTCACATGGAAGCTGTAGGTAAACCGTTTGAAACTACCCACCAGTTGTATGATAATACCCTGAAGGTGGTGCAGGAAAATATTGTTAACACCATTGTGGTAACTGATCAGCGAGAAGAAGTATATGCCTATGGGGTAGGCCTGGTATATAAATTCACCAATTACTTAGCTTATTGTAATACACCGAATTGTTCAGGAGAGGAAACAAACCCTAACCCAACTGGCTTATACCTAAAAATGAACCTTAAAGATTCCGGTATCGATCCTTTATGAAATACATATTTTTACTATTCATGTTTTTTAGCCATGTAGCAATGTCACAGGACATTAATCGCTACATGGTTTTTTTTAAGGATAAAGCAGGTATTCCCTATACCGTAGAAAGACCCGAAGAATTTTTGACTCAGCGTGCGGTTGAAAGGCGTATTAATTATCAGATCCCGGTTACTGAACTGGACCTGCCGGTCAATGAACAGTATGTGCAACAGGTGCGTGATATGGGGGTACCGGTCTTTTACAGATCACGCTGGCTGAATGCAGTAATGGTAGAGGATACGGATGAAAAGGTTAAGGCTTTGACAGCCTTGGACATAGTAGAGGAAGTGCTTTATGTAGCACCGGGCGCAAAATTAAATGCCCGTCAGGCAGCGGCACAGCAAGGCCAGATGGAAGAGGTTCCTCAAAGTCAGCATGAGCTGCTGGGCATACCCCAGATGCAGGAAATGGGATTCACAGGTCATGGAAAAGTAATTGCCGTGCTGGATGACGGCTTTCAGGGTGTTAATGTAGTTGATAAGTTTGACCATTTATTTAGAAATAATCTTTTGACCCACAGCTGGGATTTTGTGGGCAATTCCGCGGATGTTTACCGATATGACGATCACGGAACCCGGGCACTATCAACTATTGCAGTAGTGGATTCCGGCTCTTTTATCGGCACTGCACCGGAAGCAAATATTTTACTGGCCGTTACAGAAGATCCATTTTCTGAATACATTATAGAGGAATATAACTGGTTAATTGCGAGTGAGTGGGCCGATAGCCTGGGCGCAGACATTATTACTTCTTC
>JASLAE010000211.1 GCA_030147305.1 Cesiribacter sp. | reverse complement strand
GGTGCCGAAGCAGACAATATCGCAGGTCCTAAAAACATCCTGGATGATATTCCTTATGTTTCCACCGGTTACATCCGTTTTCTGGATAAAGAAGGCTATCCGGGCATTAAACCACCCTGGGGCACCCTTAATGCAGTAGATTTAAACAGCGGCAAATTACTCTGGAAAGTGCCCCTGGGCGAGTATGAAGCATTAACTCAAAAGGGAATTCCACCAACCGGGACCGAGAATTACGGCGGACCCCTGGTTACTAAGGGTGGCTTGGTATTTATTGCAGCCACCAAAGATGCCAAGATTCGCGCATTTGATAAGAAGACAGGTAAGGTGCTCTGGGAGGCTAAATTGCCGGTACCTGGTTATGCAACGCCCGCTACCTACATGCTGAATGGAAAACAGTATGTGGTTATAGCCTGCGGCGGCGGCAAAATAGGCAGCCCCTCCGGCGATGAGTATATAGCCTTCGCGCTGCCTGAATAAGAATAATGAATGGTGGGTTAACCCGGTTGTTATCTATGATGTGGAATAGGGCCAGTTGACGACCTTCATTATCCAAAATTGATTTTGCTCAAGCGGATACTGGCGCCAGGCATAGGTTGGAAAAGGCATCCACTTGTGTTTTTAACCAAAAAGCCCCGTCAATCTGACGGGGCTTCTTTTTTATTTTATTTAATAATCTCGTAATCGACGTATTCTCCTCCCTGCTGGGACTTTGGTTTCTCCTTTTCCCGCTTCTGCTCTTCAGATGCATATTCGATCACCACATCGCCATCCCTACGCTGGGGGCGCTGCTGGTGCTGCATATGCTGCATCATTTGTTTCCAGAGCTTACGCTGTTTCAGCAGCACCATAAAGGCACGGAAGAAAAAGAGCAAAAACCTGAAAAGCAGATAAGCAAGAAAGAGTATAACCAGTGTCTTCATACTTTCTTAACTTACTTGCTGAGGTATAAGTTTCTTTCCGAGTAAATCTGCAGGAAATAGTCGTCCATCAGATCGTCGATAAAGTAAATTGCCTCGCCTGTACTTTTCATCTCAGGGCCCAGCTCCTTGTTCACGTTCGGGAACTTGTTGAAGGAGAAAACAGGCACTTTAATGGCATACCCTTTTTTATAGGGAGCATATTCAAAATCAGTTACCTTAGCTTCTCCCAGCATGATTTTGGTTGCCCAGTTAACATACGGCTGCCGATAAGCTTTGCAAATGAAAGGTACTGTGCGGCTTGCCCTCGGGTTAGCTTCAATGATGTATACCTTATCGTCCTTGATAGCAAACTGAATGTTGATGACTCCTACCGTGTTCAGCGCCAGGGCAATTTTCTTGGTGTACATCTCTATCTGCTGCATCACAAAGTCGCCCAGGTTGTAAGGTGGTAATACGGCATAGGAGTCGCCGCTATGGATACCGGCCGGCTCAATGTGCTGCATTACGCCAATGATCATTACATTTTCGCCATCGCAGATGGCATCTGCTTCAGCTTCTATGGCGCCTTCCAGGAAGTGGTCTAGTAGTACTTTGTTGCCGGGAATATCGCGCAGCAGATCAATTACATGTTTCTCCAGCTCCCGTTCGTTGATCACGATTTTCATGCGCTGCCCACCCAGTACATAGCTGGGACGTACCAGCAGGGGGAACCCAAGTGTGCGGCTAAGCTCTACGGCCTGCTCAGCATCTTCAATCACCCCAAATTCCGGGTAAGGAATATTATTTTCCTTCAGCAGGGTGGAGAAAGAGCCACGGTCTTCTGCAAGGTCAAGGGCCTCGTAAGTAGTCCCCATGATCTTGATGCCATAGCGGTGCAGCTTCTCGGCAATTTTAAGCGCCGTCTGGCCACCCAGCTGCACAATTACACCCTCGGGCTGCTCGTGCAGAATAATATCATAGATGTTCTCCCAGAAAACAGGCTCAAAGTAAAGCTTGTCCGAAATGTCGGGGTCGGTAGAGACTGTTTCGGGGTTACAGTTGATCATGATGGTCTCGTAGCCACACTCTTTGGCGGCCAGCACCCCATGTACACAGCTGTAGTCGAACTCAATGCCCTGGCCTATGCGGTTTGGGCCGCTGCCCAGGATCACCACCTTTTTGTTACCGGAACGGATGCTTTCGTTTTCTTCCTCAAAGGTGCTGTAGAAATAAGCAGTCTTGGCTTCAAACTCTGCTGAGCAGGTATCAACCATTTTGTACACCCGCTTAATACCCATCTCCAGGCGCTTGTTGTGCACTTCGCTCTCCAGACAGCGCAGCAGGTGGGCAATCTGGCGATCGGCATAGCCAAGGCTTTTAGCTTCCTTCATCAGGGAAGCGGGCAGGGTAGCTAGGGTATATCTTTCTATTTCACGTTCCAGGGCAATCAGCTCATCGATCTGGTTCAGGAACCATTTGTCAATTTTGGTGAGGTCATGGATGGTCCGCATGGGGATGCCTAGCTTAAAGGCATCATAGATGTGGAAGAGACGGTTCCAGCTTGGGTTTTTAAGGCTGTGCAGGATCACCTCCTGGTTGGTTACCTCTTTACCATCGGCACCCAGCCCGTTGCGTTTAATCTCCAGGCTCTGGCAGGCTTTCTGCAGGGCTTCCTGGAAGTTGCGGCCAATGCCCATTACCTCACCTACAGATTTCATCTGCAGACCCAGGTATTTGTTGGCACCTTCAAACTTATCGAAGTTCCAGCGGGGTATTTTCACAATCACATAATCCAGCGACGGCTCAAAATAGGCCGAGGTGGTTTTTGTGATCGGGTTTTTCAGTTCATCCAGGTTGTAGCCAATGGCCAGTTTGGCAGCAATTTTGGCAATGGAGTAGCCGGTAGCCTTAGAGGCCAGGGCAGAAGAACGGCTTACACGCGGGTTGATCTCAATGCCAATGATGTCGTCATTCTCGGGGTTAACCGCAAACTGCACATTGCAGCCGCCGGCAAACTGACCAATGCCATTCATCATTTTAATCGCCAGGTTCCGCATATGCTGGTAAACGGTGTCAGGCAGGGTCTGGGCAGGGGCTACCGTGATGGAATCGCCGGTATGCACGCCCATCGGGTCGAAATTCTCGATAGAACAGATGATGATAATGTTGCCGATGCCGTCGCGCAGCAGCTCCAGTTCATATTCCTTCCAGCCCATAATGCTCTGCTCAACCAGCACCTCGTGAATAGGAGAGGCGTGCAGACCGGCAGTAAGCGCTTTTTCAAAATCTTCGGGTTTTTCTACAAAGCCGCCACCGGTACCACCAAGGGTATAAGAAGGACGGATTACCAGTGGAAAACCAATTTCCTGGGCAATTTCTTTACCCTGCAGAAAGCTGGTGGCAGTGGCGCCTTTGCACACACCAACATTCAGCTCTATCATTTTCTGCCGGAATTTCTCGCGGTCTTCTGTGGTCTCTATGGCGTGAATGTCTACACCAATGATGCGAATCCCGAATTTTTCCCAGATGCCGGCCTTCTCACAATCAATGGCAAGGTTAAGGGCTGTCTGACCGCCCATTGTAGGCAGTACAGCATCGATCTGGGGGTGTTCCTTCAGGATTTTAATGATCGACTTTTTCTCCAGTGGCAGCAGGTATACATGGTCTGCTGTTACGGGGTCGGTCATGATGGTGGCAGGGTTGGAGTTGATCAGGATCACCTCTATACCCTCTTCGCGCAGTGAACGTGCGGCCTGGCTGCCCGAATAGTCGAACTCGCAAGCTTGCCCGATCACGATGGGTCCACTCCCAATGATGAGAACAGACTTTATAGATTGGTCTTTTGGCATTTAGCGGGAAAATATTCGGGAGACAAAGTTAGCCACAAAGGGGGAGGATTCAAAAATATATTCCAGATTGATATAAGTTACTATTTTTTCTTACATGAAAGTGAAAAAGAAAAGGAGCAGGCCTATGTTAGTAACGCACTTGCTGGCGTTGTAAATGGGTGAAGGCACCTGAAGCAGCTGTTTAATGCGCGGCAGAACTTTTGCTATAAGGTCCAGTTTTCCAACTACTTTGATCATGCAAACGTATACACTAGTAGAATTAACTTTGGTATAAAGTTTGATTAATGAATATTAGTAGATAAATTAAATGCCAATAGGAGGATTATTAAGATGAATTTGAATATAGATAAACTAATTGACCTTATTAACGATTTACTTTCCTCTTTGCAGGAGAAGCTAAATCCTAAACCGGAGCTGATTCCAGTGCCGGTAAGAAACCGCCATTAGGTCTGGTTTCTTTATTAAAAGCTTATTCACTCCAAGTAAAATTCATGGCCGCTTACCAGCGGCTTTTTTTATGCACTCTCCGGAAAAACAGCTTCAAAAGGTAGCGTCCTATTCAGTTTATCATGTGTTTGAAATAATCCGGAAATCAGTTTGAGGTTTTATACGCGCTGAAAGTGCAGGGATTTTGTTTCTACAAAAGCATAAAAGGAGTAACTTTCTCGGGAATAATTTTAACCTATGAACAAACAACTACCCTGCATTTTTTTACTAATACTGTGTTTTTTATGTGTGATTGGGCCTGTAAATGCTCAGAAGAGAAAACAGTCAGCAACCCTCACCTATGATACTGCCCTTTATAACGGCATACAGTGGCGCCATCTGGGTCCCTACCGCGGAGGCCGTTCGGCTGCAGTTACCGGCGTTCCCGGAAAACCTAATCTTTACTACTTTGGCGCTACGGGTGGTGGTGTCTGGCGCACCAGGGATGGAGGCCAAAGCTGGCACAATATTTCCGACGGGTATTTTGGTGGTTCCATAGGCGCCGTTTCTGTTAGTGAGTTCGACCCCAACGTAATTTATGTGGGCGGTGGCGAAAAAACTGTGAGGGGCAATGTATCCTATGGCTATGGCATGTGGAAATCTGTAGATGCCGGTAAAACCTGGGCACAGACAGGCCTTAAAGATTCACGGCATATTAGCCGTGTGCGCATTCACCCTAAAAATCCGGATCTGGTGTATGCTGCCGTGATGGGCGACTTGTTCAAACCTACGCAGGAGCGTGGTGTATACCGCAGCAAAGATGGTGGCCAAAGCTGGCAGCGTGTGCTCTTTGCAAATGATAATGCCGGTGCAGTAGACCTGATAATGGATCCTAATAACCCGCGTGTGCTTTACGCCAGCACCTGGCGCATACGCCGCACACCCTACAGCTTGGAGAGTGGGGGCGAAGGGTCCGATCTCTGGAAAAGCACCGATGGTGGCGATACCTGGAAAAAGTTGTCTGAAAATAAAGGATTGCCCAAAGGAACGCGCGGCATTATTGGCATAACAGCTTCTGCAGCGCAGCCAGATCGTATATGGGCCATCATTGAGCATGCAGAAGGCGGGGTGTTCCGCTCCGACGATGGCGGCGATAGCTGGCAAAAGCTAAACGACGACCGCGCCCTGCGCCAGCGCGCCTGGTACTATAGTCGTATTTATGCCGACCCGCAGGATGCCGATGTTGTATATGTGCTTAATGTGAATTATCATAAATCTACCGATGGTGGTAAAACTTTCAAGCCTTATGAAGCCCCACATGGCGACCACCACGATTTGTGGATTGCACCGGAAGATCCCAGCCGAATGATTATTGCTGATGATGGCGGTGCACAGGTAAGCTTTGATGGTGGCGAAAACTGGAGCACCTACCATAACCAGCCTACGGCCCAGTTCTACCGCGTGGTTACCGATAATAGTTTTCCCTATCGCATCTATGCAGCCCAGCAGGATAATTCCACCATTCGTATACCGCATCGTACTAACGGAGCCACTATTCAGGAACGGGATTGGGAAGTAACGGCAGGCAGCGAAAGTGCGCACCTTGCAGTAGATCCGCAAAACAATGACATCGTCTACGGTGGCAGCTATGGCGGCTACCTCTCACGCCTTAACCACAAGACCAAGGAAGAAACCGCTATAAATGTATGGCCCGATAATCCCATGGGCTGGGGTGCCGAAGGCATGAAATACCGCTTTCAGTGGAACTTCCCCATCTTCTTTTCTCCCCATGAAAAGGATAAGCTCTATGCCGCTTCAAACCACCTGCATATCACGCGCGATGGAGGTAAAAACTGGGAAACCATCAGTCCTGATCTTACGCGCAATGATACCAGCAAGCTGGGGCCCTCCGGCGGACCTATCACCAAGGATAATACCGGAGTAGAGTATTACGGAACCATATTTGCCGCTGCAGAATCGCCCTATGAAAAAGGCCTGATCTGGACTGGCTCCGATGATGGACTGATCCATGTGAGTCGCGATGGTGGAAAAAACTGGCAGAACGTAACCCCTAAGAACATGCCGGAGTGGATGATGATCAACAGCATTGATCCCGATCCCTTTGTGAAAGGGGGCGCCTATGTAGCAGGAACACTCTATAAAACTGGTGACTACCGGCCTTACCTGTATAAGACAAAAGATTATGGTCAGACCTGGACTAAAATTACAGATGGTATAGACGCAGGCCATTTTACCCGCGTAGTCCGGGCCGATCCTGAACGTGCAGGCCTGCTTTATGCCGGTACCGAAACGGGTATGTATCTTTCGTTCGACGACGGTGCCAGCTGGCGACCATTCCAGCAAAACATGCCCGTGGTGCCTATTACAGACCTCACCATTAAAAATGATAACCTGATTGCTGCCACACAGGGGCGCAGCCTGTGGATCATCGACGACTTAACGCTGCTGCACCAGCTAAATGAGAAGGTAACCAACAGCACTGCGTACCTGTACCAGCCTATGCCCAGCTACCGCATGGATGGCGGACAGGCAGAAAACCCGCGCAGTGCCGGAACCAATCATCCGGGCGGGGTTATGGTACACTATTACCTGAAGAACAAGCTGGATACTACGCAGGTGGTAAAGCTGGAATTTCTGGCGCCAGATGGTAAGCCTATCAGGAGTTTTGCAACCAATGCCGAAGATAAAAAACTGCAGCTGAAAGACCAGAAACAGGGTTTAAACAGATTTGTTTGGGACATGCGCTATGAAGGTGCAAAAGATTTTGAAGGAATGGTGCTTTGGTGGGCTGGCCTGCAGGGACCAAAAGTTGTACCTGGAGAATACAAAGTGCGAATGACGGTTGGAGATCAGGTGCAGGAGCAACCTTTTGTGATCATGGCCGATCCCCGACTGGAAGCCAGCCAGGAAGACCTGCAGGCACAGTTCGATTTTCTGAAATCTGTAACAGACAAGGTAAGCGAATCGCATACTGCCATTGGTGAAATCCGGAATGTGCGCAAACAGCTGGAAGGGTTAAAGAGCCGCATTAAAGCAGATTCTGCAATGGCAGATGTTGTAAAAGCTGCTGACGCTCTGGATAAAAAAATGACAGCAGTAGAAGAGGCCCTTTATCAAACCAAGAATCGCAGTGGGCAGGATCCGCTCAATTATCCGATCCGCCTGACAAATAAATTAGCGCACCTGAATTCGCTGTATGGCATGAGTGATAGTCGCCCGCCCACACAGGCTTATGCATTCATGGAGGAAGTAAATAAGGCTATTGATGCAGAGCTTGCCAAATGGTATCAGCTTCGGGAGCAGGAGCTAAAAGCTTTTAATGAGTTGGTGCGACAGAAACAGGTTGATGCAGTAAAACTAAGTGATGCAACTAAGGCGGATTAATTCGCCGGCATAAATAAAACTGCCGCCAGCGAGGTTCAAACATGTACATGCATGAACAGGCTGGCGGCTTGTTTTTTCAATATAAGATGCTGAACGATTCATTAGAATTTCCAGCATCCTTGTTATGAAATATGTAATGATAGTAGAAGGAATGTTTGTTACCGCAGCATCTGGTGGGTGCCAGCAGTAGATTTGGTTCTGGTATGCTGGCGGTTTTGTAAGGCTAGATCATCTGCATGAGTAGCGTTGGCGCTTTTCTGTCCGGAGCTAATGATAAGGGATGTACCACCCAGAAAAACATCCATATAGTGAAGGAGGGCATAAATAAAGAGCAGCAGGCCAAACATCTCCAGCGTTTCTTCTATAGTTGTTAAAACAACAAAATAAATGCCCCGTTCACCAGTCTCATAATTGAAATAACTGGCTACAGCCTCCATTCCTAGCGCACCGGTTACATATAGAAAACCGGCACCGATGACCAGCCATTTTACGGCAGATGGTAGTCTTAAAATAAAAGGCACGTAAGCAAGTAACATACCAACCACAAACAAACCATAGGGTATGATCCAGGCAAAAAAGAATACTCCGGTTGTTTTAAGGGTATTTTGTACACTGGTGCCGATTACTTCATGGATCTCAATGAATTCATCCATGCTTAAAAACAAGAAGACTGCAGCAAGGCCCAGCCATTGCCAGAAATGCTTAGCTCCTTGCTTTTTTCTGGCAAACCCAATAATGGTCAACAGTACAGCGCACACCAGCAGTTGTATAGTCGCAAAATAGGTAGGAATATTTTTCTCGCTGTCCAGATTGAAAAGGTTAACCACGTAAGAATCTGTAATACCAAATTGATATCTGGCAATTGATCCAAGAATGCCAGCCAAAATAAGTAAGCAAATTACAGATCCTATTGCCAGAGCGGCTTTTTTTGGTTTCAGCACAAGTTCCATAATAATATAAGAATGAGAGGAAGGATGTTCCATTAAAAATTAAGTGCGTATCCCTTTATGGATAAAGCTAGTTGCAGCCTGTAAGTGTTTAGATACAGCTTTACAGTTGAAATATTAATGTAATATAATCACATCTTAATAAAACGGTAATAATAAGGCGTGAATCCTTGATGAAAAAATGAAAAAGGCCTGATAATGCCTGTAAATGTAAACTTAAACGGCACTAATAATTTAATGTTTAGGTAACAATGCGAATTTTCGCTTCTGGCTCTTTGAATTGAGAATAATGGTAATCTATGGTATAAAACTTTAATAGGTGCATTACCAACAACTATTGAACGTGCAGCCTATATTATTATGAACTACAACTGTTTACAATAGAAGCTGTATAAAAACAGAAAGGGAGCCCAAGCCAGTGATAAATTTAGAAGCCTGTAATTGCCCAGGCAATAACAATTGCAGCCAGGCCAGCTGAAATAGAAGTTGCAAAGCCCGTTCTGCGGGAACGCAACCATCCGCTAATGCCAATACTAAAAAGTAAGGCATAGGTACCAAGCATGAAGCCGGCAAAGCCCGAAATACGTGCGCGCAACAGGCTACTGCTTTCTACCTGCGGCGCATTGGGGTTTAAGCTTACCACCATCATTATAAGTGCAATAACTGCAAAAATAAAACAGGAAGCCGAAAAAGAAGCCCCGGCAATAGCCCATCCTCCTGCCCGTTTGCTGCTATTAACAAAAAGAAGCGTTGCCAGAAAGGTAGCGGCAAAGCCACCCAGGAATGCACTTACAAAAGCAATCTGCCGGGCTATTTCTGCTAAATATTCGGGGGGTAATGCTTGCATGTGTTTGCTTAACTGCGTGCGGCAAAATAGGTACTTACAGGCAAATAAAAAATCCCACCATAGGGATGGGATTTTTATCTGAATTTTATTCTGATTACATATGCAGGGCCCGATTATCGGTTGCGGCCAGGCAGGCTTCTTTG
>JASLAE010000183.1 GCA_030147305.1 Cesiribacter sp. | reverse complement strand
AAAGAATATTTGGATGGGACTACTTATAATGGGTAAGGATGAAAAAAGTAATACTTCCTTGAAATATAAAGAAATACTGTGCAAAACAACAGAATAAAGCAAGATCCTATTAAGCGCTCAGCCACTGCTTGTGTAAAGAGCAATCTTTTCGTACTTTATTCAGAATCAAGTGGATGAACGCCCGTTCCTTCGCTGGACGTTAGCTCCAATAAAAAACAACAAGCTCCTATATGATCATCCAAATAACCAGGTTATATCCGTACTTGATGAAAGCCTTTTATGTAGCCATGCTAGTGGTTGGCATACATGCAATAGAGGACAATGATGATTGGATGATTAAAGTCTTAAAACTGCTGCCTGTTCTATTCTTTATTATTTTCTCTGATCCTTATAAAGGAATAAAGATAGAATCAGATAATGAAACGCTTCATTATGGAATAGGCGTTCGGAGTTTTTTTAAAGCCAATAGGACCTTTACAAAATCAGCCATAAAAAGCCTTGAAATAAATCAAAGGGAAGACTTCTATTACTCCATTGACCTGGTTCTACACCATGGTGAGAAAATAGCTTTGGATAAAATCGCGACTCTTGATAAAGCGCATGAGAAGCGAACAGAAATAGAACAGAAAATAATAAAATACTGGAGTTAACAACAGAATAAAGGAATCGGCCTCACAGCTTTCAGCCATCATTGCAGGGAAAACTGACTTTTTTACTTTAAACAAGTAGCTGTGCATGGACGCCTACTCTATTTAACGGACGTTATGCCTATTTTAAAAAGTACAACAACAGCATAAATCAATGGAATTAACACTGCCTATTTCAAGCTTAATCATCATTTCCATAGGCAGTGTCGGTGTCACTATTTCCATTTTTATGGGCATCATGCTACTGACGCAAAAAAACAAGAAGCATATCTCGATTAGCCTGTTGGCTTGCCTGCTGGTTCTATCCGGGTTGACCTTGTTTAATGACATCCTTGTCACTTCCGGAATCAGCAATAGAATAAAATCTCTTTACTTCATCCCAATATATTATTCCTTAAGTATAGCGCCTTTATTCTACCTCTTCATTAAATCAAAATTCAGCTATGGTTTAGAAAAAACAGATTTTATCCATTTGATAATTCCAGGCATTCAAGCTATTGTTTACATATCAATTGGGTTCCGCTCAGTTGCATTCAAGTCCATGTTGTGGGAAGAAAATACCTTTAGAATGTATCTTCTGGCAGAGTCATTTCTTTTCCCCCTTTCTTTGCTTGTATATACGCTATTGGGGCTTTCGCTATTAAAAAGAAATAACGGGGAGCATTTTTTTTGGTCAGCAGACATTAAAAATTGGCTCAACAGGTTTGCGCTTGGCATGTTGTTAATTGCGGGAATGGAGTTTTGTTTTTCTTTTCTGGAGTACAGTTCCCTCCTTTCCGAATTTACAAACTTTCCATTTTATCTCGTTCATACTTTTACACTTTCAGCCTTTGTATTCTGGATTTCCATGAACGGGTTTAAGCAATATTTCCCTTTGCAGATCTTTACGTCCAAACCTAATCAAGATTCCCCGTTAATTGGGGAACAGGAACTGTCTGAGCTGGTCAAAAAACTCACCCTGCTCATGACTGAAGACAAAGTATTCCTTAATCCTGATTTAAATCTGGAACTTCTGGCTAATTACCTGGGCATCTCTGAAAAGCAATGCTCCTATGTACTGAATAAAGGGGTGAATGCTAATTTTAATAATTATATCAATACCTACCGCATTGAAGCATTCAAAGCAAAAATCAAAGCAGGCCAGAACAAAACCTTTACCCTAACGAGCATTGCTTATGAATGTGGCTTTGATTCCAAATCTACATTTAATAGAGTTTTTAAACTTAGCTGTGGCATTACCCCATCAGCGTACATCAAAATGTCTCAAAGCACAGAACAACACTAAAAACAGTGTCTTCAATAGGTCCCAAATCCTGATTTGGAGCGTTTAGGGTATTTCAGTACCGCATATTTGCTGCTCATACTTAAAATGCAGCGACTATGAATCACAAAATCAAAAATTTCCTTTTTGGCAACAATCAAAAAAATTCTATAGGCCAGGATATTGGCTTTCTATGTCTTCGTTTCTTTGTTGGCCTTGCACTATGCACGGTTTTTGAAAAGTTCTTCCCAATAAACGGGATCTGGGGACCGCAGGAATGGTTTATTCAGGATACCGCCAGTATGGGATTTCCATTTCCAGTCTTCTTTGCCTGGGTAGCGGTATTATCGGAATTTTTAGGCGGCATTTTATTGATGTTGGGTCTGTTTACACGTCCGGCAGCCTTGCTCAATGTATTGGTAACCTTTACGGCAACATTCCTCTATCATAAGGGTGATATTGGTGGCTCGGGAATGCTCTCCTTTCTCTTCATGATTATGTGCACATGTATTCTGTTATTTGGGCCTGGCAAATTTAGTCTGGAGTACTTGATGAGCAGACAACTTGTGAAGAAATTGGTAACAATAGCAATGATTGCTTTCCTGTTTTTTTCATCCAACTATGCAATGGCAGGAGACAAAACTCCTTCAATCAATTCAGAAAAATTAATGGACTCCACACAGGTTGTTTTTTATCTGAAGAATAATAGCCTCTCGCCAAGAAAGTTTACCTTCATTATCTATGCGCCTCAACAGGAAGGAAATAGTACCCGTGTAAAATGGTTTTTGCCATATGAGAGCATAAAATGTGAATTACCGATTGGCGCCAGGATTTATACCGCTACTAAATCGCAAATTGATATAGTGATGCAGGGAAATAGCATAAAGGGTGATATACCTTTTATAGAAGTGAATAGAAAGACAACAAACAGAACCCTCAAATTGAACAGACGACATTCGGAGGTTGAATAAAAAGAAAAACCAGGGCATGACATGCGTTTGGCGGTAAGGGCGGTTGGAAGTAGTCAAGTCCAATGCAATACTTCTATTGTATTGGGCATTCGTGTAGGCTGAGTGGTTAGAAATACTAAGTCCTCCACCGCGCCAGGCACCAAAATGAATAAGCAACTGAATAAAGCGTGAAAAGTGTCCGGATTGCCGTAGAAAGTATACTATACTAATATCTGTTCGTGATGAAATTTGCATAAATCACGAATACGTATGCAAAAATCAATCTTTATTACAGGAACAAACTCTGGTATAGGAAAGGCGACTGTTGAACAATTTGCCGCTAAAGGCTGGCATGTAGCTGCCACCGTTAGAAATAAAGACATTCATAGTGGGTTGTTCTCTTCCTATCCGAATGTAAAGCTGTACAATCTGGAGATGACGGATCATCCACAAATTAAAGCAACAGTTCAAGAGGTAATTAAAGATTTTGGACGTGTGGATGTTGTGGTAAACAATGCTGCTTACTGTCTTATCGGACCATTAGAAACAACCACAATGGAGCAGCTCAGAAACCAGTATGAAACCAATGTTCTTGGCGTTTATGCAGTCTTAAAGGAATTTCTGCCTCATCTGCGGCAAAATAAAGGCGGAACCATCATTAACATTGCCTCATCGAGTGCACAATTCAATTATCCCTTTATTTCCGGCTATGGCAGTACCAAATGGGCAATCAGAGGAATTACTGAAAGTCTCGGTATTGAGCTTGCACCCTTTCATATTCAGGTAAAGGCGATATATCCGGGAACGCATGCTACAGGTATTTTTACTAAACTGGATCATGGTGCAGATTTTTTGAATCCGGCGTATCAGCATTACAAGCCTTACTATAAAAACTTCTTCTCTGCCCAAAGGGTGTACACAAAAGCAACTAAACCTGAAAGTGCTGCAGAAGAGATTTGGCGGGCGGTCACAATGGGTTCAAAAGGCAAGCTTCACTTTGTTACTGGAGGAGATGCTAAATTTCTTACCGTACTTAAAAAGCTATTACCTCAACGGTGGTTTCAAAGTATACAAATCAATGTAATTGCCAAACCTGCTCAGAAAACCCAGCAAGGCTTTATTAAATGGTTGTTTGGAAATAATGTAAAGGAATTACAAACAGATGTTCCTCAAGATTTACTAAATTAATCACATGATGTTGAATAAGGTAGTTAAGATCGAATCCGTAGCTCAACTACATGCACTGCTGGGCTTTTCAAAACCGAGACACCCGCTTATCAGCATCATTGACTATACCATGGTACAGGCACAACCTGAATGGGTGAACACCAATATTGTCTGTAGTTTTTACACCATCACGTTAAAGACACCTTGTCCCAAAGGGCTTCTCTATGGCAGGCAATTATTTGATTTTGACAGCGGTACGATGATCTTCACAGCACCGGAGCAACTCATCCATCTTGCAGAAGACAATTCGGAGCTACAATTTACAGGCTGGGGATTATGTTTTCATCCTGAGCTAATCAGAACAACCAAATTAGCTGATCAAATACGCCATTACGAATTCTTTAAATATGCAATTAATGAAGCACTGCACGTATCTGAGGAGGAAGAGCGAACGCTTTCATTAGTACTGGGCAATATTGAACGCGAGCTAAATGGTAGCATTGATCAGCTCAGTCAGGTTATTCTGGTCACAGCCATTGAGCAATTACTCAATTACAGCCAACGTTTTTATAACAGACAATTCACAACCCGCCAAAGTCAGAACCTGGACTATTTCAGTCGCTTTGAGAAACTGGTACATGTACTTATAGAATCGGATGATTTATGCGTTAACGGATTACCAGGTGTTCAATTTTTTGCAGATCAGTTGAATCTTTCTGCAGGTTATCTGTCAGAGATACTAAAACGTGAAACAGGAAAAACTGCTAAAGAAATACTTTTATTAGAACTTATTGAAAAAGCTAAAACGGTCCTTTTAAATTCAAATAAGACTGTAGATGAAGTTTCTTATATGTAAGATTTTGAGAACTCATCGTATTTTAGTAGACTTTTCAAAAACAAAGTCGCGATGATACCTATAGCATATAGAAATTTAAATTAGAACAGCTGCTTACAACAATACATATAACTAAAGGCTGGTAAAATGCTAAATCCATTTTCAGCTCTTTATAAGGTCCTTTCTACCTGAAGGTAAACGCTGTAAAATAGCTACAAATGATATGCGAAATGTGTGTAAGCGTCGGCATCAACACGATAAACTAAATAGTATGAAAAGAAAAAAGCAACATTAGACATCTTCCGCCATATGCATCATTAGAGTTGGCTTTTACATCAAATTAGTAATATCGAAACAAGACTGAACCAGCCTTAATCAATTAATTATAAATAAAACACAAAAAAAGCGTATGAAATTAGGAGCATTTTCAGTAAGCCTTAGTGTCAGGGACCTTAAGGCTTCAAAAGCATTTTATGAAAAGCTTGGCTTTACAGCCTTTGGGGGTGACATAA
>JASLAE010000177.1 GCA_030147305.1 Cesiribacter sp. | reverse complement strand
CGGCTGGCAGATGTCGCTGATGTGCAGGATGCCGAAAAGGATACCGAGGTAATTACACGCGTAAACGGACAGAATTCCATTGGCCTGAGCATCCAGAAGCAATCTGATGCCAATGCCGTGGAAGTGAGTGCACTGAGCCAGCAGGCGCTGGCAAAGCTTGAGCAGGTTTATGCCGAACAAGGCTTGTCTTTTGTGATTGCCAAAGACAGCTCCGTGTTTACCCTGGAAGCTGCCGATGCTGTTATCCATGACCTTTTCCTGGCTATTATCTTGGTAGCGGTGGTGATGCTGCTTTTCCTGCACTCGCTGCGCAATGCCCTGATCGTTATGATCTCTATTCCGGCTTCCCTGATCGCGACCTTTATTGCCATTAGCCTGCTGGGCTACTCGCTTAACCTGATGACCCTGCTGGGCCTTTCGCTGGTAGTAGGTATTCTGGTAGACGATGCCATTGTGGTAATCGAGAACATTTACCGCCACATGGAGATGGGTAAAAAGCCTGCACAGGCAGCCTATGATGGTATTCGTGAGATTATGGCAACCGTTACTTCCATTACACTGGTAATTGTGGTGGTGTTTGTCCCCATTGCGCTTTCTACAGGACTGGTATCAGATATTTTACGCCAGTTCTCGGTAGTCGTAGCCATTTCTACCATGCTGAGCTTGTTTGTGGCTTTTACCCTCATTCCGCTGCTGGCAAGTCGCTTCTCTAAGCTGGAGCACCTGTCTGACAAGAACTTCTTTGGCAGAATGATCCTGGGCTTCGAGCGTTTCCTGGACCGTGTGATTGAAGGCTTTTCAAGTGCACTCACCTGGTCTTTCAGCCATAAAACCATTGTACTGCTTACTACTGTAGTGATGTTTGTGGCTTCTGTTGCCTTAATACCGACTGGCTTTATTGGCAGTGAGTTTGTAAGCGCCGGCGACCGGGGCGAGTTTATTGTGCAGCTGGAGCTGCCCAAGAACGCAACAGTAGAGCAAACCAACTTTGCTACCCGGCAGGTAGAGGAGTACCTGCAGCAGTTTCCGGAAGTTACCAAGCTCTTTACCACCATTGGCACCACCGGATCGGCGCAGGCTGGACAGAATACCGCCTACCTTGCTGAGGTGAGCGTTGGTCTGGTGGAGCCTGTTGAGCGGGATTTTAACACGAGTGAGTTTTCTCGCAAGGTAAAAATTGCCCTGGAAGAGACCATTCCAGGTGTTAAAATCAGTGCCATACCTGTAAGCATGGTTGGCGGAGCTAACCAGGCGCCTATTCAGGTAATTCTGTCGGGTGCTAATCTGGAAGAGCTTATGCTGGCTTCTGACAAAGTAATGGCTGAGGTAGAGCAGGTTCAGGGAACGGCTGAAGTAAAGAAATCGGTAGAAGAAGGTAATCCTGAAATTGCCGTATCTGTAGATCGTGATAAGATGGCGCAGTTGGGCCTCTCCCTGGAAGTAGTAGGTGCCGGCATGCAAACGGCTTTCAACGGCAACACCGATGCGCAGTTCCGCGGCCAGAACAACGATTACGACATCAACATACGCCTGGACCAGTTCAATCGCCAAAACATTGCCGACATCAGCAACTTAAGCTTTGTGAACAACAGGGGTGAAATTATTCGCCTGGGGCAGTTTGCAGATATTGTCCAGTCGTCTGGTCCCTCCAAACTGGAGCGGCAGGACCGGGTAGCTGCTGTATCTGTAAATTCGCAGGTGGTAGGCCGCCCATCGGGTTCTGTGGGTGCCGAAATCCAGGAGCGTATTGGTAAGCTGGAGCTTCCTGAAGCGGTAACTGTAAGCTATGGTGGCGACCTTAAAAACCAGTCCGAAGGCTTTGGTTCACTGGGCACTGCCCTGCTGGCTGCGCTTATTTTTGTGTACCTGATCATGGTAGGCCTGTACGACAGCTACATATACCCGCTGGTGGTATTGTTCTCTATTCCGCTGGCGATTATTGGTGCGCTGCTGGCGCTGGCGCTATCGGCCTCTACGCTGAGCATCTTCTCAATCCTGGGTATTATCATGCTCATAGGTCTGGTCGCCAAGAATGCCATTCTGGTGGTAGACTTTACCAATAACCTGAAGAAGGAGGGTATTGAAGTGAAAAAAGCCCTGGACGAAGCTGTGCGTATCCGGTTCCGCCCAATTCTGATGACCACCCTCGCGATGGTGATTGGTATGTTGCCCATTGCATTGGCCAGCGGCGCGGGAGCTGAGTGGAAAAATGGACTGGCCTGGGCGCTGATTGGTGGTTTGACCAGCTCCATGTTCTTAACACTCATCGTGGTGCCGGTCATTTACTATCTGTTTGATCGCATCCTGGCTAAATTTGGCCTCGACAAACAGACAAAGATTGAATTGATCGATAAAACACCTGAAGAACTGGAGCATGAAACTGCCGAGCTGGAAGAAGCCAGGCTTCAGCATGTACATGCCTGAACAACAAGTATTGAATAAACTAAGAGATAAAGCGCCTGTTTGGCCTCAGCGTCAAACAGGCATTATCCTTGCTTGTATCACTTGCAATAACATAAACAATGATGACTATGCATTATGCTTACCCAACCATTGTCGCTACGCTTACAGGCATCATCAGCAAAACCAAAGGCGTACATAAATCTGCAATTTTGGTCAAGGACAACCTGCAGGAGCTGGGGCTCGATCAGCTGGATGTGGTAAATCTTATTCTGGAAGTGGAAAAAAAATACCATATTACCATTCCGGATCATGTGCCCGTAGAAACTGTAACAGGTCTGGCCCGTTTTGTTTACACACAGGCAGCAGCCTAAACTAAAGCAGGGTTGAGCCCTCAACAGAATACATTGTTGAATTTTAGGTGATTGGGTTAAATTAATACCTTTGGCCCTACTGCCCTGCTTTGATTTTATTATTTGCTATGGATGAGCTTAAGCTAACCGAAGAACAAAAAGAACTTATAGAGGAACTGGGTGTATTTCATGAAAAGACAGGTTTGCAGCCTGCCGCAGCGCGCATTATGGCCCTGCTGATAGTTGCCGACAAAACAGAACTTACTTTCGATGAAATAAGAGAAGCCCTTAACTTAAGCAAAAGTGCCACCAGCTATGCCTTAAATTTTCTACTCTCTATCCTGCGCATCGAATATATTACCCTGCCAGGCGATCGGAAGCGTTACTTCCGGACCAGGCTGGGCAGCTGGGAAAAAGAGGTGCAAAGGCATATGGATAGTATGTTTCGGGGCAATGCCCTCCTGAAAAAAGTGCTCAAGCAGCGCACACCCGAAACAGATAGCTTCAACCAAAAACTAAAGGAAGTGATTGATTTTAGTGAATATCTGGAAAGGGAGCTCCCGCTGCTGGTGCAGAAGTGGTATGATAACCGTAAGCAGTAAGCTGCCGGAACGCAAAAAAATATTTTATGCATAAAAAAGCCCTCCTGTAAATTACAGGAGGGCTTTTTTGATCTGTTGGTTTATTAATTAACCTACAATGAAAGGCGCAACAATTGCAAGCACCTGCTCTTTGCTCAGTGGCTCATCCCAGGCTTCTTCTATGGCCAAAGGATCAATAGGAGTCACTTCAGGTACAAAAATATCCAGGTGAGTTTTATTGTCTTCACCGGCATAGATGGCTCTGGTAGCGTCGTTGAAACCATTCAGACCATCATAATCTTCCATGGTGATCCAGCCTTTCATGCCGCGCATGGTACGTACCTGTGCAGCATGACGTGCTTCTACGGAGTGAATCCGGAGTGCAGCAGTCAATAGATCATCATTGTCGATCAGGTTGCCTGCCTGTCCTTTATAAGCACGCACGCCGGTATCTTCAAAACCTTGTGATAAGGCCAGGAATACCTGGTAATTTTGAGGACCGGTGATGAATGGATCCGGGAAGATGCCGCCTGCAGTAAAATCAAATTCAGGCTCTGCCACTGGGGTCTCGCCCAAAGATTCGATTACCGACTGTAACAGCTCTACGTGTGCCCGCTCATGATCTCTTATTTTCATGAAAATAGGGCGATCTTCCATAGGAATTACCATACGCTCAATAGCTGTTTGGTAAAAGCGGTACTCCAGGTGCTCCAGGGTAAGCGCAAAGTTTAAAACATCATGTGCCTGCTTGCCACGGGCAAATGCCATTTTAGGCATGGCAGTTAAGATGCCAAGGGGTAGGGCAGTAACGGCAGCAGTTTTAGCAAACCTGCCCATCTTACGAAATGCCTCTTTCCGTGATACAAAAGTATCTTTTTCATCGGCCGTCCGCTGTTCAGTTCCGAACGACTCAAATAATTTTATAAAGCTCATGGTATAAATTCTCCTTAAGATTAATCGGTTGGTAAATTCTCTGCGTTGATTTCAGTAGCAATAAATGGTCCGGCAGCTGCCAGTACTTCTGCAGGGGTATAGACTACATCAAGTCCCTGCTCATTCACTACATCTACAAATGCAGTAGAATTTGGCTCAATCAGGTTGCTGATAACAGCAGCGTGGCGTGCTTCTACAGATACGATTTTACCGGCAACCAGCAGATAATTTACGTTTTCTAATAGATGGCCTGCACCGTTATAAGCGCCTACGCCTGTATTTTCCAACACTTTTGCAGTGCCTAATACGCTGGCGCGGTCATTGAAATCAACAGAACTAAAATCAACCTCTAATCCAGGGATGGCAGCTGTGCCAAGTGCGGCTTTGAAGAAATCACGGTGAGCCACTTCGTGCTTATAGATATCTTCCAGCACCCATTTTTCCATATCTGTGGCACCACTGTAATAGTTGTTCTCTACTACCATGGTATAAAATGCTGCCTCTAATTGCTCAAGAGCGTAAGCATAATTAAGGATACCAATATCTCCGCTGCCCAGGTCTACCATGGCTGCAGCACCAGTGCTGCTCACGACAGCCGTTGCTGCAGAAGTCTGGTTGCCCTGAAATGCAACAACCCTGTAATAATATACAGCACTTGCACTTGACATGTTGGAAACAAAGTCAGTGTAGCTGGTAGTGTTGGCGGCTAAGTCACTGCCAATTTTAGTAAAAGTGCCACTTGGGCTGTTGCTACGCTCAACGCGGAAACCACTTTCTCCTGTAGAAGTGTCCCGCCAGCTGAGCACTACATCGCCATTACTTTGTTTAACGGCTTTCAGATCTGCTGGCGGTTGCAGATTTGTCATAGCCATATCGTCTTCGCTGCAACCTGATAGGAGCAAGCTCGTGGTGATGATACCCACCCCTGAGTAGACTAAAAATTTACGTCTATCAGTTTTTGCTGATAGCTCCCCAAAGGAAGGGGAGGTGGTAATTAATTTGGACATACGTACATTATTTATAGTAGTGAAAAAGTTGTCTTTTTATAGAGCTCAGGATAGAGCACAGGGGAAAAAGCTGTTTTTCTCCACAAGGGCTGAATCTTAATGGAGATGCTGCTGCTCCTGTGTAAGATGATCTACGTAGAGAATGTTTAGATTGGATTTTAGAAAATTTTAATTTTTCGGTTTATTTTTTAAAAATTTCGAAACTGTTTAAGATAACAGCTGTGATTTATTGAAAACCTTCCACATCCAAACCCTTTAAAAATTTCGTAGTTACAGAAGAGTTGTTTTTCAAGGTTTCTGAAAAACCTTTTTTGTTCCGCTCGCTTACACCTATATCTTCAAAATGCCGGGATCTATGCTATGAAGAAAATATTACTACTGCTCTTCTTCTCTTTGCTATGCTCCTTTAATCTGTTTGCACAAGACTGTGCGTCGGTTCCGCCTGCAGACAATAAAGTCTATGGTTGGTGTTATACCCCCAATGTAGGCACCAGCTGGAATACGGCCGCGTACAAAGCCTACATCATCAATGGTGTTCCCTTCCGCCTGCTGTTCCCCGAGGATTTTGACAGTACCGCTGTTACGCGTAAGAAATATCCACTGGTGGTGCTGCTCCATGGCCTGGGCATGGGCGGAACAGACAATAACCTGCAGCTTAAGATTGGTGGAGAACCCCACCTGCAGGCGCTTAACGATGGCCGCTACGATGGGTTTGTGATGGTGCCGCAGGCCAGCAGTGAGAACTGGACAACGGCTGAGCGCGCCGCTATACTTAAATTTATAGACAAGGCCATTCAGGATCTGGGGGTCGATCCCTTCAGGGTACTGCTGGAAGGATATTCTGCCGGTGGCACCGCTGCCTGGAAATTAGCCTATGAAAATCCACTGGTCTTTGCTGGTGCCATTATTATGTCTTCTGCTGATGGTGCTACAGCCAAAAGCTATGCCCAGGTGTTAAAATATACAGCCCTGTGGCATGCGCAGGGCGGCAGAGACTCACAGCCACAGCCTTCTTCAGGCGATCGGGTAGCAGAGGAATTCAGGGCCGTAGGTGCCAATTACCAGTATCAATACTATCCAGAGCTAGGGCATGGTACCTGGGAAGCGATGTACCTGGAACCTGATTTTTTCCCTTTCCTGATGAATACCTCCATGTTGCGCATTCATGCAGCATATTTCAAATATAACTTTTGTGAAGGGGAAGAAGTAAGCGGTCTCCTGGGTGTCAGGCAGGGATTTGATGCCTACGAATGGCAAAAAGATGGAAATGCTTATGGGTCGAATAGTCATGAAGTACCAATCAATGGATTGGGTGCTTACAGGGTTCGTATAAAATACAAAGGCATGTGGTCTGCCTGGTCTGAGCCGCTAAAGGTGCAGCGGGTAGCGCCCACGGCTACACCCGCCATTGTTGCGACGGGGCCTACTGCGCTGCCAACACTGGATGGGCGCACCACAGTTACCCTGCGCGCGCCCAAAGGTTATCAACACTACCTATGGTCTGATGGCTCCACGCTGGACAGTCTTGTGGTGAACACAGCTGGCGCCTACAGTGTAACTGTTACAGCGCCTTATGGATGCCCCAGTGCTGCTTCGGTCCCTATTCAGGTAACGTTCGATGCGGAAGAGGGAAAGGTACCGGCGCCTGAGCAGCTCATCGTAAAGACGCACTCCGAAACTGCGCTCAGCATACACTGGCAAGAAAAGAGTAGTAATGAAAGTGGCTTTGAGCTTTATCGCAGTACCAGCCCGGAAGGTCCCTGGGTACTCCTTGCACAGCTTCCTGCCAATACCAATCTTTTCCAGGATGAAGCACTAAGACCTTATACACATTATTATTATGCATTGCGCGCAGTGAATGCAGCGGGTGGTTCTGCTTATACCAGGGGTAGCGGAAAAACGCATGCCGACACAAGCCCACCGAGCAGCCCGGGCAATTTGGTAGCACGCAAAACCTCTCGCAACAGCATCTCGCTTTACTGGCAGGCCTCCACCGACAATGCCGGGGAGGCGGTTCCACTCACGTACCAGATCTATATGGACAGCAGCCTGGTGGCCACTACCACAAATACTGCGTTTACCATGAAGGATCTGCCGGAACAGACATTTTTCAGTTTCAGGGTACGGGCCATAGACGAAATGGAGAATCTTTCTCCTTTCAGCAATCAGGTAACGGCCGGCACCTTTATCAATGGCATCGACTATACTTATTATGAAGGTACACTTGCCACCGTTCACAACATTTCCCTGTTGGCACCCATTAAAAGAGGCAGGTTAGCCAATTTCGATATTGTAAATCCCCGGCAGGTAAACGATGGCTTTGCCTTTAAGTTTGAGGGCTATATTAACATTCCAACCACAGGCGATTATACCTTTTATACCACCTCTGATGATGGGAGCACCCTGAGCATTGATGGTTTGCAGGTGGTCAATAATGATAAAGTCCATACACAGGAGGAAGCGTCCGGTACAGTTGCACTCACAAGCGGTCTGCATGAAATTAAAGTGCTGTATTTCGAGGGGCAGGGCGCTGCAGAGACACTGCAGGTGAGCTGGCAGGGGCCTGATCTGCCAAAACAGATCATTCCGGATGCTGCCTTCTCAGAGGCCATTCCCGAGCGGCAACTACCTGCAGCACCCACGGCCGTCACAGCTGCTGCGGTAGACGATCAGCAGATTCTTTTGAACTGGTCTTATACCGGCGATGACTCAGATCAGGTAGAAGTTTACCGGAGTGCCAGCCAGGAGGGTACTTTCCGGATTGTAAATACTGTACCTGCAAATACAGAAGCCTATACGGATGCCGGGCTGCAGCCCGCCACTACTTACTATTACAAGCTGCGCACCATTAGCAGTGAAGGCGCTTCTGAGTTTGCCGGTCTGGAAACAGATGGCCGCTGGGTACATGCAAGCACTGCAGCAGGCAGCCTCCTGGCGCCTACAGCGCTTGTGGCTTATTGGGCCGGTGGCCAAAAAGCCGCCCTTCAATGGACTGATAATGCAGGCATTGAAAAAGGCTTTGAAGTATGGCGGGGCACCGATGGCAGCAACTTTGCAAAAATAGGAACAACAGCCGTTAACATCAGCAGTTATACCGATCAGGGCCTCGATACCCTCAGCAGCTACTACTACCAGGTAAGGGCTGTTGGAGATGAAGAATTTTCTGAGTGGAGTGAGGTCGCTGCTGTAAGCGACCAGAATAAACCACCGGTACTGGCTAATCTTTCTACCCTGGTACAGGTGCCCGAAGGGAAAGAGACCATAGTTACATTTGATGTTCATGATCCGGAAGGTGAGGCACTACAACTGATCAGCAGATACCTGCCTGATTTTGCTAAAGTTGAAATAACCGCCCCCGCAAAGGGCCGGATTGTGCTCAACCCACAGGTTAAAGACATAGGGCTCTATAAAGGGGTGCAGCTCACGGCTTACGACGGTTTCCTGGAAACGGATATTACGTTTGACATTAAGGTCGTTAACAGCGAAAAAACCTCCATCTTTATCAATCTGGGGCAAAATTTGGTCGCAGAAGCTCCGTGGAATAACACCAATACTTTTCCGGGGCAGAACAACAAGGTGGTGCTTGATAATTTACTGAATGAATATGGGGAACAGACCGGCTACGCACTCACCCTGGTCGATGCGTGGTCTGCCAGCAAGCCCTATGGCGAAACAAGTGGCAACAATTCCGGGCTTTATCCCGATAAAGTCACGCAATCTGCTTACATCATCAACCCTGAAGAAACTGCCCGTATAAAAGTATCTGGTCTAAAGGCAGACCTGCTCTACAACTTTGTGTTCTTTGGCAGCAGCATTTATAAAAGCAATGGCGGCAGTACTAACTACAGCATTGGCAGTGAAACTGTAAGCCTGGCAGTGCAGAGCAACAGCGATAAAACGGTGCAGATCAATGGTGTCAGGGCCAATGCCGAGGGAGAAGTAGTGATTTCAATCGCCGGCGCTGCCGATGCTACCAAAGGCGGATTTTTGAATGCCTTGGTCATTGAGCAATACCCGGCTGGTAATAAACTGCTGCGACCTGGCAGGTTTAAGGCTTATGCAGACTCTAAATCAGCCATAGAACTTAGCTGGACCGACAACTCCCACCAGGAAGCTGGCTTTGAGATTTGGCGCAGAACGCTGCCCTCAGGCACTTTCGATCTGGTTAATACTACTGCGGCAAACGCTACTCAGTATGTTGATGAAGACTTAGAAGCCAATACCGGCTATGAATATAAGCTGCGGGCTGTGGGAAGTGGTGCTTACTCTGAATATGCTGAAGTACAGCAAGCAGCCACTCTGTTGTACGAGGTGCTCGTCAATGCCAACTATACCATGAACATGGGCCAGCCCTGGGTAAACCTGGATCAGAGGCCTGTGACCGGATACACCTGGTATAACTTCAGGAACGAAGATCTGCAAAATACAGGCATTAACCTGCGCCTGGACAAAAGCTTCGATGGCAACAATGCCTTTGGTCCGGAGGCCAATGACCAGGGCCTTTACCACGATAATGTGATCAGGACCTATTACTACACCGAAATTGGTACGGTGGCTAAAATGTATCTCTACGGCCTGGACGATGCCCTGACCTATAACTTCCGCTTCTTTGCCGCCTCTGCCTTTGAAGGAGGCGAAAACGGGACCACCGAATACAGGATTGGAAGCAGAAAGGTAAGCCTGGATGTACAGAACAACATTAGCCAGACAGCCGTGATCCGGGACGTACAGCCCACTAATGGGGGCGTGCTCATAGAGGTGGAAGCCGGAGATTTTGCCCGCTATGGCTATATCAATGCATTAGAGATTGAAGTGCGGGACGCTTATCAGGAGATCCGGGGGGCAACACCTGATACCCCCGGAACAGAGGAGCCAGCACCCCTGGCCGAGACGCTTAACCAGATCACCAAACTCTATCCGAACCCAAGCCAGGGAGAAATAACTCTTGAATTTGTTGCAGAGACGGATGGCATCTGCAGCATACAGATCAATGACCTGAGCGGCCGCGTGCTGCAGTCGCGGGAAGTAGTTGTACAGGAAGGTACCAATACCTTTCAGTTAGACCTGAGCACTGTATTGCTAAATAAAGGCCTGTACTTAATTAAGGTAAAGTCTGCCACTTTCGAGAGCAAAGTAAAGCGTTTTGTGAAGCACTGATGTGCAGCAGGTAACAATTTTAGGATGCGTTTCAGCTGGCAGGGGAGAACCTATCAGGTTTTACGGCTGTTCTACACTACACCAAGACCCTATAGAAGTACCTGATGCTGCGCTGGAAAGATGTGCTCTATTATGCCAAGTATGGAGACCCCGAACCCTACCGGCGGGTAGAGAAGACTGAGGCCGAGTGGCGTGCACAACTCACCCCAGCGCAATTTTACGTGTTGCGGGAAAAGGGAACGGAACCTCCCTATCGCAATGCTTATTGCCGCTCCTATGACCCTGGCCTTTATGTATGTGCCGGTTGCCTAAGCCCACTCTTTAATGCAACCGAAAAGTATCATGCCATTTCAGGCTGGCCATCGTTCACCCAGCCTATCGCTAAAGGTGCCATGCGGTATAGTTTTGACGATAGCCACCACATGCAGCGCGTCGAGGTTACCTGCAATGTCTGTGACGGTCACCTGGGCCATGTATTTAAGGATGGTCCCCCACCTGCCGGATTGCGCTACTGCATTAATTCAATAAGTTTAATCAGAATAGAAGCACGGGAGGCATCGCCTGCCCTATCTGTTTTGTAGCTTGCAGAAAGAAACGTTTGCCGGGTGGTGCGTATCACCTGCCAGCCAGAAAAGTGCGCAAGTTTCGGGTTTTAACGTGTATGGCTGCTGCCTACCTTTAATTCATAAGCTTTAATCACCATGAACGAGCAGGAACAAATCAATTACAACCGAATTGCAGCAGCAATTGCGTACATTGTGGAAAACTTCAGGGAGCAGCCAAGCCTGGAAAGTATGGCTGAGAAAGTCAGTTTAAGTCCCTTTCACTTTCAGCGTTTGTTTACAGCATGGGCGGGGGTAAGCCCCAAAAAATTTCTACAATACATTAGCGTGGCACATGCCAAAAAGGTGCTGAAGGAGCAGCAGGCTACCTTGTTCGATGCAGCACTGGATACCGGCCTTTCAGGAACAGGGCGCCTCCATGATCTATTTATCAAAATTGAGGGCATGACCCCTGGCGAATTCAAGCATGGCGGCGAGCATCTCCTCATCAACTACAGCTTTGCCGAAAGTCCTTTTGGTACACTACTCGTTGCAGCTACACCAAAGGGTATTTGCTACATGGCATTTGCCGACCAGGAAGAAGAGGCGTTGCAAAAGCTGCAGCAGTATTTTCCAAATGCACAGTTTAAACAAATGCTGGACCCTCATCAGCAAAATGCCCTGTATATTTTTACACACGACTGGAGCCAGATCAATAATATAAAGTTGCATTTGAAGGGAACAGATTTTCAGCTAAAGGTTTGGGAAGCGCTGTTGAAAATACCCTTGGGGCATTTGTCTACCTATGGCAGCATTGCCACGCAGATTAAAAATACAAAAGCCTCCAGAGCAGTAGGCACTGCCATTGGCAGTAACCCGGTAGCTTTTCTAATTCCCTGCCATCGGGTAATTCAGGCCAGTGGGACCCTGGGTGGTTATCTGTGGGGCGCTACAAGAAAAACAGCGATGATTGGTTGGGAAGCTGCCAGAACATTTGAGAAACAAACCACCACTTTGTTAGTGTAGCCCCGGCAGTTATTTAAGACAGATACAAAATGGATCTATTCAATACAGAATCAGTAATCAACCTTTTGCCAGCAGATGGCGTGGTGAACTATTATGGAAAAGTGCTTAACCAGCAGGAAGCACAGCATTACCTGGATAAACTCTTCAACACAATTGCCTGGAAAAATGATGAAGCCATTATTTTTGGCAAACACATTATTACCAAGCGAAAAGCAGCCTGGTATGGTAATGAGGGCTATGCCTATACCTATTCCAATACAACCAAACAGGCTTTACCCTGGACAGAAGAGCTTTTAAGGCTGAAAACCCTTGTGGAGAAAATTACCGAAGTAACTTTCAACTCCTGCCTCTTAAACTTATATCACGATGGTAACGAAGGTGTTTCCTGGCACAGTGATGATGAAAAATCATTGGGTAAGAACAGTACCATTGCTTCGCTGAGCTTTGGTGCCGAAAGAAAGTTCGTTTTCAAACACAAACTTACCAAACAGTCGGTGTCTGTCTTGTTGGAGGCCGGAAGTTTACTGGTCATGAAAGATAGCACCCAAACCTATTGGCTGCACAGTTTGCCAAAGTCAAAAAAAATAACCAGGCCTAGAATAAACCTGACTTTCAGAACCATGATACAATAGCCCGTTGCAGATGTGCCTTAAAATTAAAGCGTAATAAGTGTCAGGAAAAAGAGAATTGATAAAAAGACAGTAAACTGTTGGTATAGGAGTGGCCTTAAAAGGCCTGATCAGCAGCATGGAAGCGAATATTTACACATAAGCTTCGATTTTTCGTCTTTACTGCTGCTGCTTTTTGGAATTGCTATAACAAGCGCAGCAAACAACTTAAAACTTATTCATCTTTAGGATTGGCTTTTTTACCTTCCAGGCATATTTTTTTTAGTAATACTTATAATACTTATCATCATTCAATTCCAAACTCTCTGAGTTTAAGGACGTATGATAAATAGTGTATAAATTTTTTTATAAAAAGATAGTTTAACCATTTTTAGTTATGGCAGAGATAAGAGTTGAAGAAAGAAAAGATAAAAAGCCTATCTGGCCCTGGATTTTAGGTGCTTTATTGTTAATCGGTCTTATTTGGGGTATTACCCAAATGGGAGACAAAGATCGGAATGTAGTAGCCGATGATCGTACAGAACAAACAACTACAGATAACACAACCACAGCGCCTCTTCAGGAGGATCGCGTGAGCGATGATGCAGCAGCCTATGGTGCCAATACTGCAGTGCAGGAGTACATTATGTTTGCAGAGCAGCGTTCAGATAACAACGGTACGCTGAGCACTGATAATGCTAATAACAGCAATGCAAACAATGCAGCGAATACTGACTATGTACGTGAAGGCCTGCAAAAGCTAAGTGCTGCCCTGCATTCACTGGCCAGCGGCCAGGGGACTCAGGCAACAGGCACACAGGCTACCGGGGCAAACAATGATGCCGATATTCAGCGCAGGGTGGAGACATTCCAGCAAAGTGCTAATCAGCTTCAGCAAAATGCCCAGGCAAGCTCATTGCGCACTGCTTTTATGGAAGCAGCTGCAATCATGGAATCTATTAAGCAAAGTAGCTATCCCAACAACGATGCTGACATTGATGATGTAAAAAGTGCAGCTGAAGAGATTGAGGCTAACGAAACTGTAGCAAATCAAAGAGGCGATATCGATAAATTCTTTGAAGCTTCCAGCGAAGCCTTAAAGGATATGACAAATGCGACTGCAAGTCAGGAACGTCTTTAATGTATGTGTATAGTAAGCGTATTAATAGCTTAAAATTATAAGCATTTAGTTAACAAGCGCTTACTAATATTTTCTGAGCTGATGCTTTTTATAAGGCATCAGCTTTTTTTTTATATCTCTTGGTTGGTTTTCACATCCTTTTGAGATTTGAGAACAGTGGGCTTACACTGCCAAGAGACAATCGTGTTGTAGCGGGGGTAAGTTTAATGGATAGAAATAGTTAGTGGAATGAACCTTTCCTAAAGGATGATAATGCTGCATATACTATCTTTAAGTGCTGTAACAATACTCTTTGATAAGTAAGATGCTGTTGAAGGGGTGGGTTAGGGTAGGCAAAAAAAAATCGGCAATGGGGAAAGATCCGGTTGCCGATTATTAGCCAGGGAGTAGCTGTCTATTAATTATTTAGGATTAATGCTCAAAGATTATCTCTTGCGGTTAGCATCCTTATCAGGATCAATCTTGTCTACCTCTACATCTGTCTTACGAACGCTGTCCCGAATGGTCTCTGTATGTTCGGTAGTCTCTTTACCAATCCGTACTTCTTCTACCACACGGGCCTCTTTGCTAATGATTGGTTTTTCTGCGTGCTCAACAAAACGAGCTTCACCTTCCTTGAAGGTATCCAGGTCTCTTTTGCTGGCCGGGCGGTCTACTGGCTGACGATTGATATTAACGTGCTCTTCGCGCAGGCGTAATTTCTCCTCTACAGGGCGCTCAACAATACGGCTGCGAACATGGGCACCGCCCGTTTCGACCTCTCGTTTACCTACCTGCATTCTTTCTTCAATAACCGGTATGGATTTATCGCTGTTATCTAAGCGGTCTGTCGTAGCAGCACCTGTACCAGTACCGGTTATGCCAGAGGTTGTGCCCTGTCCACTGCCTGTATAAGCGGGATCGGCCACGTTTACTGCACCATGCTCATCGAGTATAGCGGCAGCACGTTCCGCTCGTTTCATCTCTGTGGTATGAACTGTTACCACAGTACCACGCCGCGCTGCTTCGCGATAATTTACAGCATGGGTGTCTTTGTCCAGCAGGTTGGTGAAGAAGCTTTCGGTTCTGTCATGATCAACATCTTTAAGATCGGCTCCATGTGCCGATACATCAATAGTATCCCGATCGTAGCC
Organism: Cesiribacter sp.; assembly: GCA_030147305.1. Classification (GTDB taxonomy): domain Bacteria; phylum Bacteroidota; class Bacteroidia; order Cytophagales; family Cyclobacteriaceae; genus Cesiribacter. Next base: position 11,314 of record JASLAE010000177.1, on the reverse strand, counting down.
TTCAGTTCTCAGATGATCAGCTGCTCGAGTAGCCTGTTCTTTGGTTTCGAAAACTCCGATTACGGTTTGTGAATTTGATTGTGCCATTGTTAAATAGGTTTTATAGTTAAAAAATAGTAAGCTAAACTGCTGTATATGCCTTCATGCACTGTGCATCAGCTTTAAACAGGCAGCTTACTTCTGACTGGGAAACATAAGCCCCCTCTATAGGCTACGAAGCTAAGCACTCAGGGTTTTTTTAAGGTAAGATTTGTTCCGTCGCAATTGAATAGCGTTTTGTATCTTGATTATGAGGTTGTTGCCGGATTAAAGGAAGTTTGACGCTGTGTTTTATAAGAGTGTTACGCTAATTTCAGGACAGCCATACGACTTCTTTTGTGTTTAAGTAAAGATATTTGCTAATTCATTAGCAGCAACATTTCTGTTTATGCTTGCTTTAGTGTATTCATAAGCTTATGACAAACCCGAAACTATTTATGCTGCTGCTGGGCTGCCGCCCGCCTGGCAGGCATACCGAGCAGCACGATGTTTTTTTTGGTATTGGCACAACACCCAGGGATTTGGTTCCTCAGATCAAAGCATTCTGGCCCGGTGCCGGCACGCTCCACGTGGATGCCTGGCGGGAAGTTACCCAGGTGGAGGGCTATCAGGTACTGGTGGTGCCCAGGCCAGAAAGCAAGGCACCAGTGGAAGCATCGGCTACCTTATTTTTTATTAACCTTGGGGGCTATAAAGCCGCAGAGTTCGATGAATTTCATTATAAAATGATTGCAGTGGCGAAAGACAGGGGAGAGGCTATCCGGAAAGCAAAACAAACGGCTTTTTATAAACATACGGGCTTTAAAGGTGCCGCCGCCCACATAGACGATACCTACGGCGTTGACGTGGATGATATTTATCCGGTAGATGAAATCCTGCCCGGCACCTTAAAGCAGCAATATAGCATCCAGCTGATAGCAGGCGCTGCGACAGGGGAAGATGCCTTACATTTGGGCTATTTTAAACTCAATAAGCTCTAGTAGCGAATAGCTATCACCTGGAGCAGCGTACGTAATGCCATAACAAATAGCTCCTTTTTTAACATACCATTAGCTTGGTTATCTGAAGCCTCTGGGTGCATAAAAAATTATGGGTTTTGCCAATAACCTGCACTGAACCCTTCTCCGGTAATAAAAGCTGTGATGAATATTTGAATAAAATAATGGGCTGATAACGATTGAAAAATAGGAGAATCAGCAGGAATATTATATTTTGAGTATTCTTTTCTCTTATTGGAAGCCAACTGATGCGGCACCTCTTCAGGTTTTGATTTTTAGTGGTTCGAATTGCCAATTTTTATTTATAACCAACAGATACCCATGAGAACAATTACGGTTAAACTCTACCTGCTGCTAGCCTTTATGCTGCTGGCTACAGCAGGTAGAGCACAGGAGGTCTATCAATCGGTAGGCATCATCGGATCTTCTACAGCTAAAGACTGGGATGCTTCCACGCCCATGAAACTGGCCGATGCCAGTGATCCGCATCAGTGGACCATCACCCTCAGGCTTACGGTAGGAGAAGCAAAATTCAGGGCCAACGACAGCTGGAATGTAAACTGGGGTGGGGGAGATTTCCCTACAGGTACGGCCAGCCTTGGTGGTGCTAACATCCAGGTGCCCACCACAAGCTACTATACCATAACTTTCAATGATGTTACAGGAGCTTACCATTTTCAAGCCCTCAATACTGTTTACCAGACAATAGGGCTTATTGGAAGTGCTACCGCCGCTGGTTGGGAAGCCTCAACAGCCATGAATCAAGATGTTGAAGATCCTCACCAGTGGAGCCTGTCTTCAATTACGCTAGGTCAGGGAGAGGTAAAATTCCGGGCCAATAATGCCTGGGATGTGAATTGGGGGGGTAGTAGCTTTCCTGCCGGCACAGCAACACTGAATGGTTCAAATATTGCCGTACCCCCGGGTGAATATAACGTTTCTTTTAACGATGTAACCGGCGAATACTTCTTTGAAAACCTAAACCCGACAGTATATGAAACGGTCGGTATTATTGGTTCAGCTACAGACGCTGGTTGGGCTGCTTCTACCCCCATGAAGCTGGGGGATGCGGGAGATCCGAATAACTGGGTGCTCACGACCCTCCTCCAGGCCGGGGAATTAAAATTTCGCGCAAACGATACATGGGATGTAAACTGGGGAGGTTCTGCCTTCCCCTCCGGCACGGCTGTTTCAGGGGGTGGAAACATCAGTATCCCTGAAACAAGCTACTACACAATCAATTTCAACGATATAACGGGGGCTTATAATTTTACAAAGCTGTCTCCTGCAGTTTATGAAACGGTAGGGATCATCGGTGACGCTACTGCTGCCGGTTGGGAAGCCTCCACACCAATGACCAGGGGTTCCGACGAACATACCTGGACGTTAGCCGAAGTGGAGCTTACAGCAGGTGGAGTAAAGTTCAGGGCGAATAATACCTGGGACGTAAATTGGGGTGGCACCGAATTTCCCACAGGAGTAGCCGCACAGAATGGCTCCAATATTCCGGTGGCTGCAGGTGTGTATAACATCACCTTCAACGATGTAACACGCGAATATAACTTTGAAGCAGTCGCCCCTGCACCTGCTGGTGTTGTGGTGCTGAGTCCCGCCCTACCCACGGCTGATGAACCAGTCACGATCATCTATGACGCCAGCCAGGGCGTTTCCGGTCTGGCAGGTGCCAGTAAGGTTTATATGCACTCAGGCGTAGTGCTGTCCGGGCCGGAAGGTACTGCCTGGAACAATGTAGTGGGCAACTGGGGCCAGGATAATGGCCTGGGAGAAATGACGCCTGTGGAGGGGGAGCCTAATAAGTGGCAAATTACCCTGCCCAGTGTGCGGGCGTATTATAACCTAGACAACGGAGTACCGGTTTTCCGCCTGGGCATGGTATTCCGCAATGCTGCCGGAACCCAAACCGGAAAATCCGAGACCGATGGTGATATTTTTGTAAACCTGAATCCAGGAGATTTTGTGCGCTTTATAGCCCCAGCCAGTGCTGAAGTGTTTGGTGTTAGTGGCGAACAGCTACTGCTGAGCGCTGAAGCCTCGGCTGAGGCCGGCACGATAAGTTTGGAGATTAACGAGGGAAATGGCTACCAACCCGTAGCCCAGGCCACCAACAGCAAACAGATCAGCTACAATTACACGATTGGTACCACCAGCAGCCTGCAAATGCGGGTAACCGCAGTCATTGAAGGCAAAACCATTACGGCTGAAAGAACCCTTACCATCAGGCTAAGGAAGTCAAACACTGTTGTGGTACTTCCGGCTGGTTTGCGCAATGGCATCAACTACCATCCCAGCGACCCCAGCAAAGCAACACTGGTGCTGCTCGCCCCGCAAAAAGAATTTGTTTATGTAGCAGGCGATTTCAATAACTGGCAGATTCGGGATGAATACCTGATGAACCAGACACCGGACGGTGAATACTTCTGGCTGGAGCTGAATAATCTTAGTCCGCAGCAGGAGTATGTTTACCAGTACTGGGTAGATGGTACCATCAAAATAGGCGATCCTTATGCAGATAAAGTAGCAGATCCCTACAACGACAGCAACATACCGGCCGATGTATATCCAACACCTGTTGCTTATGATAAAACCCAACATGGTATAGCAACCGTTTTGCAGACAGGCCAGCAGCCTTACCAGTGGAAGTTTCCCGAAGTAGCAGGAGGGCGCCCGGCAAAAGAAGACCTGGTGATTTATGAACTGCTGGTGCGTGATTTTATTGGCTCACACAGTTATAAAGGCCTGGTAGAAAAGCTTGATTACCTGAAACGCCTGGGCGTTAATGCCATCGAGCTGATGCCTATCATGGAATTCGAAGGAAACGAAAGCTGGGGCTACAACCCAAGTTACCTGTTTGCTCCCGATAAATATTATGGCTCTAAAAATGACCTGAAGGCCTTTATTGACGAGGCCCATAAAGCAGGGATGGTGGTGCTGCTGGACATGGTGCTCAACCACCAGTTTGGCCAGAGTCCCATGGTGCGCATGTATTTCGACGAAGCCAATGCACGTCCTTCCCCGGAGAGTCCCTGGTTTAACCAGGAAGCAACACACCCCTTTAACGTAGGCTACGACTTTAACCACGAGAGTGAGTATACTAAAAAGTATGTAGACGATGTAAACCGTTACTGGATCGAAGAGTACAAGTTTGACGGCTACCGCTTTGACCTCTCTAAAGGCTTTACCCAAACCAATAACCTCAACGATGTTGGTGCCTGGAGCGCCTACGACCAGTCCCGCATTGATATTCTTACACGCATGGCCGGTAAGATATGGGAAACCGACGCCGATGCCTATGTAATCCTGGAGCATTTAGGCGCGAATGACGAAGAAAAAGTCCTGGCCAACAATGGCATGATGCTCTGGGGGAATATGAACCACCCCTACAACGATGCCATCAATGGCCAGACAGGAGCCGACCTTTACGGGGCCCTTGCAAGTGCCCGCGGCTGGGCAGATGATCACCTGGTCTCCTATATGGAAAGCCACGATGAAGAGCGCCTTATGGTAAGGGCCTTAAGCGATGGCGGCAGCGTAGGTGACTACGATATCAAGGATCCCGGTATTGCCCTGGAACGTATTAAGCTTGCCTCTGCCTTCTATTACCCGCTGCCAGGACCTAAAATGATCTGGCAATTTGGTGAGCTGGGATATGATATCTCCATCGACTACAATGGTAGAACAGGAAACAAACCAATTCCCTGGGGCGACGAGGATGGGCTGCACTATGATCAGGATGAAGCGCGGATAAAGCTGTACAAAGCGAAAGCTGCTATCATTAATCTGGTAAATGAACATAGCCAGGTCTTTGAAGAGGGTGCGTTTTCCTGGACCCCCAGTGGGCAGTTACGCAAGATCAGCGTAAGCCACCAAGACATGAATGTAACCATTGTAGGTAACTTTGGCCTGCAGGAGGGCAGCATGAGTCCGGACTTCCAGCATGCAGGCACCTGGTACGACTTTTTCTCCGGCGAGGCTTTTGAGGTTGCTTCTACAACGGGCAGCATCACACTGGCACCCGGAGAATTCCACATATTTCTGGACAAAGCAGTTACGTTCCCTGAACCCGGGCTGATCAATGTTTATACCCCCGTTGTTACGGTAAATCCGGGCACTTTTACGCTCGACGACCAGATTAAAATAACTTTTAATGCTGCTGCGGCTAATCCTGCTGGTACTGCCGGACTGGTTGGCGCAGATAAGGTTTACTTTCGGGCCGGCCTGGTTACCGATGGTGCAGAAGGCACGGAGGTTGCCGCATTCACAGGAAGTGAGAATCAGGATGATGGCCTGGGATTGATGACAAAGGTGCCTGGCGATAATGACAAATGGACCATCTTACTTCGCCCTCGCGACTATTTTGATGTGGGTGCAGGCGAAACAGCTTACCGCATTGGCATGTACTTCCGCGATGCAGATGGTCAAAACCTGGGCAAGGCCTCGGATGGCCAGCTGGTATATGTAAACATTCAGCAAAAGCAGGAGATCGTAACTGTTGCACCCTCACCTTTCACAGCCGATCAGCAGATCAGGATACTGTTTGATGCCAGCCAGGCCGATCCGGACATGACAGCTGGTTTGGTCGGTGCTGAGAAGGTTTACATGCACTCCGGTGTGGTAATTAATGATACAGACGCTCCTGTTGGCGGTGACTGGACAAACGTAGTTGGCAACTGGGGCGAGGATGATGGCGTTGGCCAGATGACCAAAGTGGCCGATGCAGAAAACCTGTGGGAGATTACCCTCACCCCCCGTGAATACTATGGACTTGATGATGCCACAGCGGTGTACTACCTGGGCATGGTGTTCCGCAATGCAGATGGCTCAGCCATGGGAAAAGGTCCTGCTGGTTCCGATATCTTCATACGGGTGGCTCAGAGCGCACCTGCTGCTCCTGCTGATCTGGCAGCCCAGATAGAAGAAGCTCTTGCAGTAAAGCTCACCTGGACCGATAATGCAGAAGGCGAACTAGGCTATCTGTTGGAGCGCAAAAGCGAAATACAGGAAGCTTATGAAACCCTGGCCATCCTGGATGAAAACGTACGGGAGTTTACCGATGCAGAGACCGTAGATGGTGTAACCTACCAATACCGTGTAAAGGCAGTGAGTGCTTTCACACTGGATTCTGACTGGAGCAATGTAGCATTGGCAGACATACCCTTGCTGGCACCTGTTAGTCTTACGGCGGCAGCAGCTGACTTACTTTCTATTGTGCTGAGCTGGGAGGATCGCTCCGCCCATGAAGATAGTTACGTGGTGGAAAGAGCGTTGCAGTACGGCAAAAAAATAACCACTTACCAGATGTTGGCCGAATTGCCCGCCAACGCAACAACCTTTACTGATCACGCCCCTATATCCGGGGTGAAGAATTTCTACCGGGTTGTGGCAAAAGATGCAGATGAATTTTCGGAGTATAGCAATTCGGTGAGCGCGCGGCCTGCAGATAATCCTGCTGGTAGTGTGCGCGATCAGCTGGCCCAGAGCATCCGTATGTACCCTAACCCAACCTCCGGGCAACTGAGCATCAGTACAGATTTGCAGCTTTCGGCTCCTGTGCATTTTAGCATTACCAACATGCAGGGTGTGGCACTCAAAACATTCGTCATGCAGCCCGAGATGGCTGAGCGCAACTGGCAGGTGAGCGTCAGTGATCTGCAGGATGGTATCTACATAGTTCATGCTACTTATCAGGATGCCAAAGTCAGCTTGCTGCTGCAGGTGAAGCGATAAGTAAAAATAAGGCAGTAAAATGTAAGCAAACGTTTACTGTGAGCTTAGCTCAAACATACAAAAACAGCCCTGGACCTTCCAGGGCTGTTTTTGTATTTAGCCGGCAATATACTGCAGCTTCAATGCTGCGCCTGCAGGAGCGCTTCTGCTCTAAAGAGATCATCTGCAGCCTGTAAAATTTTAGCCTTTAGCTTTGGGTTATAATGTGGGCGCTGCGCTAAAAATTCCCTGACAAGCTGCGCTTCTGCCGGATTATTGTAAGAGCCAAAGGTAGCCTGTAGCCAGGCGTATGGAAAGAAGATATCTCCCGTTTGCTGAATCTCTTCCAGTAGCTCCAGGCTTTCCTGCAGGTAGCGACGGGAGCTGCCCGTACGAAGGGGATGGTGCAGGTAGCCAAGGGCCGTACTTACCCAGGCTTCTTTTTCCCGGTTTGCCGGCTCTTTCAGTGAGGCGAAGAACGCATCTCTCTCAGCTACACTGGCCGAAAGCGCTGGAATCATAAACTGCAGGCGTTTCTTTCGATCAGGATTTTTAATGCGTTCGATTTGCGTTGGCAAAAGGGATTTGGTGGCCGGGTAATCACGGACTGCCAGGGCCAGGGCAAGAGAGGTGTAATCATCTTCGGTGAGCTTTACGCCGGCAGGGGCTTCTTCTTTCTCCCACAGGCTGTACAGCGTATCCTGTGCCCCTTTGCTCAGGGCAATACTTTGATAGGCTTTGAACAGATGTTTTTTAGCATTCTGATCCTCCTGTAGCTGCATTGCTTTCCAAATTTCCTGCTCAAGGGTGGTGGCAAGCTCATCTCTTTCAGCAGGGGGCAGGAATCTCCAGAAGATGTCGCTCAGCTGTCCGGTCATCAGCTTCAGGTTTAATTCCTCAGGTTCCTGGCCAAGGCCGCTGCGATAGAGATCCAGCAATTGCCTGGGTTGTATGGAACGGCTGTTCAGCATGTTCTCATAGAGGCTAATGTAGGCAGAAGCCCTGGCTACAGGGTCATCCAGGTTAAAGAGGCTGGGGAGCATCTGCTCATCTACAGGAAATACACCATAGCCCTGACCGGAAGAATTAAACAGGAGATAGCTGGGCACTACACTACCGGCTACTTCAGAGAGCTTGATCTCCCGCTGATCCATGTGGACTGTCACTTCTTTTATGCTATCGGGATATACCAGCAGTACTTCAAAATACTGGGGCCAGAGGCGCTCCGATCCATCCTCTGCCTGCTGCCGAATGCTTAGTTCTGTGATTTTGCCACCGGCAGCGCTCAGCTCCCAGTCAAAAACAGGCCTTCCTGGCTCGTTCACCCACACCTGATTCCAGGCCTGAAGGTCTACCGCAGTGCCGGCATCCAGGATTTCAATCAGCTGGGGCCAGGTAGCATTGCCGTAGGCGTACCGCTTAAGGTACTGCTGCAGGCCCTGCTGAAAGGCCTTTTCGCCCATGATTCGTTCCAACTGCCGCATCATGATGGGCGCTTTGTGATAAATGATAGCGCCGTAGAGCGAGCCGGCATCCTGCAGGTTGCTTAGCGGCTGGCGGATGGCATTGGCACCGCTGGTACGATCTATACCATATGCTGCCGGGAAATGATCGATCAGAAACTTGAGGTCATAATTGGTATCCTCCAGCGATACCTGCGAGATCTTGTCTGCCATAAAATTGGCAAAGACCTCCTTCATCCATACATCATTAAACCACCGCATGGTTACCAGGTCACCAAACCACATATGAGCTGTTTCATGTGCAATCAGGTTGGCTCGTGATATTGTCTGGTCTTTGGTTGCTCCCGCATCCAAAAACAAGCTGGAGGCTCTGTAATCGATAGCGCCTACATGCTCCATGCCGTTATACTGAAAGTCAGGGATGGCAATAAAATCGAATTTGCGGAAGGGATAGGGGATTCGCGTATAGTCTTCCATAAATCGCAGCGCATCAGCATGTATCTGAAAGATCGGGTCCATGCTCAGGCGTAGCTTTTCCTTATCCGTCTCCCGATGGTAAAAGTGCATGGCGGTGCCCTCCATTTCCCGGCTTACCCGCTCAAACTTTCCGGCAGCAAAGGAGAACAGGTAGGTGCTGATGGTATCGGAGGTACCGAAGCGGTAGGTCTTCAAGGCTCCAGCCGAAGTCGAATCCATTAGTGGGGCATTGGTAAGCGCCTGCCAGTCTGCTGGAATGGTGAGGGAGAGTTGAAAGGTAGCCTTGAGGCTGGGCTGATCAAAAACGGGCAGTACCGTTCTGGCCCTGTCCGGTACCAGCAGCGTGTAGAGGTAATCCTCATTCCGGTTAAGCGACAAATCGCCGGCAATAAACCGGATGTCGATTGAATTGCTTCCTACCTTCAGCGACTGCGCTGGAATCAGGATGTGTTCATGCTGGTGGTCTATGGCAATGGATTGGCCATTCACGCTTATGGCTTGCAGCTGACTGGTCTTTTCCTTGAAATCGAGCTGGAGTGTTTGACTGTTTTCCCTGAGCTGAAACTCAATACGTTCCGACCCCTCCACGGGTGCTGATTTTTCCAGCGGTACCGTCAACTCAAGGGTGTATGCCAAATTACTGATCACTGCGCTTCGATACTCGGCCAGTGCTTCAGAAACACCGGCTTCAACAGGAACGGGAGCCGCTATGGTTGCCATTTTTTCAGCACAAGAGGTTGAACATAGAATAATGAGTAAGTGTAAGCCGAGCGGAAGGCTGCGGAAGCTTGCTGGTATGCGGTGACTCATGTTGATTTTTATGCTGCGCTAAATGTACAAAGGATTGGGTTGTGCCAGCTGTTCTTGTAGCTTACAAGACAGAAGTTCTAATTATGGTAAAATAATATAAGGCTGAAATTGGTTTATTCATGTCTATTCTTCTGTTTTCTTCAAAGGTTGAAACCCGCCTTGTTATGAGCATTTAACGAAGGAGAAGGTATATAGCAGGTGGTGCAGCGCTGGCGTATGCCTCTGGTTTTAGTTTCAATGCATGATTAAGCTGTTTAGCTGGTCCGGGAAGGTGTAGCTCTTTAATATTATGAATAAATGCATGCCCCTTATCCATTTCTCTGCGGGCCAAAAGCTGTACTTTTGAGAAATTTTGGTAATGATGATACAACGGAGCACCAGGCTCGACAGGGTCTCTTACGATTTGCAGGGACCTCTTTATGAGAAAGCAAATGAACTTGAACAAAAGGGGCATCAGGTTCTAAAATTGAATATCGGAAATCCGGCTCCGTTTGGGTTTGAGGCACCCCAACCGCTGGTAGAGCACCTGATTGCTAACCTGCCCAACGCACAGGGATATGTGGATTACAGGGGAATTCTGCCAGCCCGGGAAGCCATTCAGCGGTATTATCTTGCCAAAGGGGTTCCCGATGTTCAGGTTAATGATGTGTTCATTGGAAATGGTGTAAGCGAGCTGGTCCTGCATGCAGTAGGAGCTCTCTTGAATGCAGGGGATGAAGTATTGGTGCCCTCGCCCGACTATCCGCTCTGGACGGCTGCTGTTAATCTATCCTGGGGCAAAACGGTTCACTACCGCTGCGATGAAGCAGCTGACTGGTATCCCGATCTGGAGGATATGCGCAGTAAAATTACCAGTAAAACCCGTGCTGTAGTCCTAATCAACCCTAACAATCCTACTGGCGCCGTTTACCCGGCAGAGGTTATACAAAAGGTGGTGGCGCTGGCCGAGGAGCATCAGCTGGTGGTATTCTCCGATGAGATCTACGACAAGATCCTCTACGAAGGTACGATTCATCATCCAACGGCACTTTTTACGGATAAAACGCTGGTTGTTACCTTCAGCGGCTTATCCAAGAATTATCTCTCTGCCGGTTTCAGGGCTGGCTGGATGGTGGTAAGTGGCCATAAAAGGAAGGCTGCCGACTACATTGAAGGATTAAGAACGCTGGCCAGCCTGCGGGTGTGCAGCAATGTGCCTGCACAATATGCCATTCAGATAGCCCTGGAAGGATACCAGACTATGAGCGATCTGGTGCTGCCAACAGGCAGGCTAAGGCAGCAGCGGGATTTGTGTTACGAAAAGCTTACGGCAATTCCAGGTATCAGCTGCGTAAAGCCTAAAGGGGCATTTTACCTCTTTCCCAAACTGGACGTGGAGCAGTTCAGGATTAAGAGTGATCTTCGGTTTGCACTGGATTTTCTGGAACAGCAGCATGTCTTGCTGGTGCAGGGTAGCAGTTTTAACTGGCAGGCTCCTGACCATTTCCGGGTAGTGTACCTGCCCCATGCTGATGTTCTCCTGCAAACCATGCACAAGCTGGCCCTGTTTCTTGGCACTTACCAACAACAAAATGATTGAATAGCCCAACCGCTGCCTGCATCGGCTTACTAACGCGTAAAACTCCCTGTTTAGTTAATGGTAGTAGCAAGGTGTAATGGTAATATCCTTTGTTATAACCTTTCCTTGCTGTTCATGTGAACAAACAAAAGTATTAGCGCTTATATCAGCAGAAGGAGGTGAGGGTTTGTGTTTCAATCTCTTTGTCATTTAGCCAATAAGAGTTACTGTGATCGAAAAAGAAT
>JASLAE010000163.1 GCA_030147305.1 Cesiribacter sp. | reverse complement strand
TGGCGGATAGATGTATCAGGTAGCAGCAATTAGCTATTAATTATCAGGTATAAAATAAGTGAGGGTTTTTAACTTTTCACGCAATCATTTACTTTTTTCTTTGCTCTGCTGACCCCTGCAAAGCTGCTTCTTCCTGGCTTTTGCTTTCAAGTTCTGTCAATGTCCAGGCTTTGCTTCTCCCTTTCTCCTCTTCTCTTATTTTCTTCACTTCGTCCGGGGTAATGGCTGGTGACAAAACTTTGCGCATAGTAAAACCACCTGCTTTATTTCCTTCATCCACAGGAACCGTGCGTGTATTGCCGCCAAATTCAAACCGGATGTAACTCACTACGGAAGCAATCCATTCGTCGCTGTTATCTTCCATGGGTGGCATTACACTGGGATAGGTTTTGCCATCAACAGGCCCACTCAACCCATGCAATAAAATTCGGATGGCTGTATTTTTTTCCGGGAAGGTAAGACGCTTTGATTTCACAAGCGGAGGTGCGGCCATGGCAGTTCCCCCGATAGATAGTCCTTTACCATCCGGCCCATGGCAGCTGGCACAGAGTGATTTAAAAGTAGCTGCTCCTTTCAGAATTAAAGCTCTATCAGTAGCAGCAAGGTTGCCTAACTTGTTTCCGAATGTGCGTACATCTTCATTCCGGTCCAAGGCCACTTTGGTAGCTGAAAGCATTTCATTGGATGCATTCTGGCTTAAAATAGCATGTACAATGGCTTTAGCCTTTTCAGATTTGTTGTTATAGAGCGACAACAGCAACTGCACACGCACATCATACGATGCATCGTTGGTAAGCATAGCTACTTTTCCCATCATTTGCTCATCGTTTTTATTTAAATAAGGTTCGCTTATCCAGACAGCTGTTCTTCTTATCTGGGCATGTTCATCCTGTAAGGCTGCAGATAATACCTCCTGGTCAATGGCTTCTAACCCTTCCAGCGTCCATAAAGCATGTATACGGGCCAGGTGACCTGGTTTTTTTGCCAGAGAAGCCTGCTGCCCCATAGCTATTTGCCTCAACGCACCCACTACTGATTTGTCTCTCAGTGCAATAATCTGTTTCTGTGCATTGTCGCGCCACCAGCCGTTAGGATGATCTAAATAGGTTAGTAACTTGCTTACCGGTTCATTGAGCATAGTTGGTTTTACACCAGGCTTATAATCATCATGCACCAAACGGTAAATGCGGCCATGGCCTGTATTTTTTGCCAAACCGAGGCTATCTATCCTTTGGCGCAGGAAAGATCCTGGCTTTGTCCAGTTTCCTTGCTGTATGATGCCGCGGTGCATATCTACAATATATAAATTCCCATCCGGCCCGGTCGCCGTATTTACCGGCCTGAAATTCATATCAGTTGAGGCAATAAATTCCTTTTGGTGATAGGCGTTTTCCAGCACTGTTTTTCCGTCCGCATTACTAACCTTTGCACGTCTGATCACCCGGCCAACCGGTTCGCATACGATATAATCGCCTGCCAGATTCTGCGGGAGTTTATCGCCCCGGTAAATAGACTGCCCGCAGGCTGCAGTAAAGTGGTTGAGTGTATTATTAGTACGCAACCGGTGGTATCCGCCCTGCACATCCGGCGTTGCAATGATGGGCCATACCTGCTGAAATGCTTCGTTATACTGATCCGTAAACTCAAGTGTGCCGTAACGGGGATTGATCTGAAAACCCTGGGCAGGAATCTCTCCTCCCGCTCTGGAATAAAACAAACGCCCATAGTTATCGTGTGTTACACCCCATTGCCCGCCCGATCCGCTCGGCATGGTATCTACCTGCATAGTACCGTTTGTATAACGGAAGCGTACAGGGTCATAGGTCAGGTACATCCAGTTGTCCAGGTTCCAGTCTAGCCCGCTGCGCTGGTGCTCCATATTAGCGCCCTTTACATCGTATTTATCATTCTGGTACACCACCTTTTTTACATCCGCTTTGCCATCCCCATCTGTATCTTTATAGCTGATGATAGTAATGGTATTGGTTTCATTTACCAGCAGTTCGTGGTTGACACACTGTAACATCCGGGGTAATAACAAGCTGTCGATGAAAACACTGCTTTTATCCATTTTCCCATCATTATTCATATCTTCCAGTAGTAATACACGGCTTACAGGTTGTTGCTCTCCACTAGCATCGGCATCCTGCATATAGGTCATCATCTGGGCCACATAGAGTTTGGCATTACCGTCCCAGGCAATGGCTACCGGTTCTTTGATCATGGGTTCGCTGGCCACAAGTTCCAGGTGATAGCCTTCAGGAAGGTGGAAAGTTTTTAAGCTTTCTTGGGGTGATAAATAGGCTGGTGACGGAGTAGGATTTACCAGGGTGTACACTGTATCGAAACGCTCTTGCTGCCCTGCCTGCTGTGAACTGGTTGAGGTAGTGGCTGGCTTGGTACAGGTTATTACCAGCAAAGAAAAAGCAGCGATGCTGCCTGCTAATCCTACATTTTTTTTCATTTTACTTTCATTTTACTTTATTTAATAAATGACTGATATAAAGTGCTTGGCACAACTCCTCTGTTACACTTACCCTGACCTGAATAAGATTTCTGCAAGTTTTTGGAATTATTTCTTAAAATAAGCACAGTATTTATTCTAAACAACAAAACATTGCATAAAAACCAGAACAATACTATAAAATAGATTCATGCACAGTAATTCCCTTGGTTCCATTACCCCAACAGGAATTGTGGCAACTATACATCTGTTTTATGCGTGTGCTACAGGATGGCCTGCTTATCCAATACGCTCAGGCATTATTACCG
>JASLAE010000156.1 GCA_030147305.1 Cesiribacter sp. | reverse complement strand
ATTTTATCTGATGACGAGTCTGGCGCTTGGGCCGGAGGTACAGAGAAGAAAAGTTTCTGACGAAAATGAGCAGGACAGCGAACAATGGGCAGTAGAAGGGCGGCTACAAATGCAGGCGGCTTTTGGCTATGATGATGATCTCTACTTCTGGAATGTATCTTATTTGAGCCAGCGCCAACAGTATGAAGTAGATGGTCTGGGTGTAAGTGTAAACACCAATGGATTCAGGTTTTTGGTGGGCCGAAGGTTCAATGAATTTGGCTTTATGCGCAGTATACGTGAGTGGAAAGTATATCGCGGCATCATGGGTAACCCAGACGAAGAGCCGGAAGCAGAAGGCAGTATAGAGGGCGTAGAATAGTGTGCAATGGCCAAAACGGCCATTAACTCCATTAGCTATAGCTTTAACCTTAGCTGCCAGCAGAACAAGGGTTTAATTTTTTGATTCTTCTAGACAAGCTCTACACCTATGGCTTTTCGTATGAAAGTTAGGGCGCTTGTCTACCGCCATTACTACACTTTAGAGATTCTTAGGAAACTGATAGGTCTCAAAAGCTCCTTCGCAGGCTTCTACCTGTTCCCATTTGCTAACATCAAAAGAGCAGGCCAGGAAACCACTGGTTGGTATGTTCTCGGTGCGAAAAGCCTTACAAAGACTATTGGCAAACTCCGTAAGACCAGGATTGTGCCCTACAATCAGCAGCCGGTCAATGTCATTGTCGCATTCTTGCACAATATCCCACAAAACATCATTGCTGGCATGATAGAGCAGAGGCTCCATGCGCAGAACATCTTCCGGAAGCTGCCAGGCTTTTAAAATTGGTTCTATGGTTTGGCGGGTACGCACAGCATCGCTGCAAATGATAAGCTGCGGTGGTTTTACCTGTGCAGCCAACCACTGTCCCATTTTGGGAGCGTCCTGCTGCCCTCGGCTATTCAGGGGGCGCTGATGGTCGCTAAGTTCTTCGTTGTCCCAGCTTGATTTGGCATGGCGGAGGAGATAGAGGGTTTTCATGCGTAGGCTAACATTTACTTTTATGCTATTTAATAAAAAAAGCACACGCTTGTGGGCGTGTGCTTATAAAAAGATTAAGATTCTAGTAGTGCTTAGTTTTCTATGCCTTCGCGTACGCTTACGGCCGCATCTAATTCTTTCTGCTTTTCTTTGTCGATAACATTAAGGCTGCGGGTTTTGCCAAAAAGTTCTATAGACTTTTTGTTGTAGGCCAGCGCGGCTTCTTCAGGGGTATCGAAAAGACCCAGGTTATAGCGTTTTCCATCTTTGTAAATAACAGCACGGTACTTTTGGTTATCTTTTACAATACCACGATAGCCCAATGGGTTATCTGTTTTGCGCGTGTTACGGGTAACGTGACTAAAGGTAGTCCACTCAAGATTCTTGATACGGCAGTCTAATCTGTCGCCGTTCTTCAGAATAACAAAAAGGCGTTTGGTAGTCTCGGGTTTCTCTACAAATTTTTCTGCTACAAGCTTATGCAGGTAAATTGTTTCGTTTCTGTAAGAACCATCTTTGTTCAGCCAGTTTTTCTGAAAAAATGCGTATCCGCTGGAGTGTAGCCGTAGATGCTTTAAAAAGCCTACTGTGTTCAGATACTCGTTGTTGGTGATGTACTCATAGGTTTTGTCATCAACAATGGCTGTCTTGTCAGAGTTCTTCAGTTTCAGTTTGTATAACATAGGGGTATGAAGATTGTGATTTTATTTGTTCTATGGCTGTTTTAGTAAAAGCAAAGTAAAAGGATGTCTTTTGTCAAAGCTTCACAGAAATAGCATAGGCTATTGTTTGTTTATATAATTAGCTTTGCTATACGCAAAAGGTAGACGAAACGTTTTCCTTTTTTTTTACTAGAAACAACAATACTTTTATGCCAGGTAGAAATCAAAATCTATGCCATTCATACACAGAAAGTGTTGCTGTGGACATTTGTTATAGCCAATCTTAGAGCAGGGGCGGCAAGAGAGTCCTTTTTTTTCTAAAACGGTAAACTGGGTACGATAGGGGTACATTCCAAATTCTGGAATAGTATTCCCCCAAATGGAAATTACAGGCCTTTTAAATGCAGCTGCAATATGCATTAACCCGGTATCGTGGCTAAAAACATGCCTGGCCTGTCGCACCAGCGAAGCACTTTGATTAAGATTAAACTTACCACAGGCATTAAAAATAACCGTTCTTTTGTTCAACTCACGCAAGCCTTCTTCATAAGCGGCAGAACCCTGTTCCTGCCTGAAAAAACGCTCGATTTGTTCACCATTCTCCGCATCTTCTTTACCACCCAGCAGTATCACGGGCTTGTTAATCTTATCGCATAGCTCAATCATGCGTGCCAGGGGTAGTTTTTTAGTGTTATGCTGAGCACCAATGGCATAGGCTACATAGCCAGAGCGATGGGTTTCCGGCAGCCATTCGAGTGGTACTTCGTCTTTTTCAGGAATAAAATAATCAAGGCCCAGCTCGTCGGCCTTTACGCCAAGCGGGGCGACAGTTTGCAAATACCGATCTACAATATGCACATTAGGCAGGCGGTTAATTTTAAAATTCACTGCCAGCCATTTCTCAAAATTCAGCTTATCAAAGCTAAAGGCTTTAACCCCGAGCCGCTGCTTTATGATGGCAGTGCGCAGGTTATGGTGCAGGTCTATAATGTAGTCGAATTGCTCTGCTTTGAGCTGTTGTACCAGGTTGCTGAGGTTGTCTTCCAGCAGGTGTAGCTTGTCTATGTATGGGTTTGCCTGCAACATGCCAGCAAAACCTTTTTTAGTGCAGTAATGCACTACTGCTCCCTGCAGTTGTGTTTTTAGCACCCGTACCACAGGGGTGGTGAGTACAATATCTCCAATGGACGAAAAACGGATTACAAGTATTTTCATATCTGTTGCAGGGCCCTCTGTTTGCGTTGTTCAAAATGCCTGGCAACTACATCCAGCGGTTGTGCATTAAAGCACTGTGCTGCAGTAAGCCCTGCTTTTCTACCTGCCAGCATACCAAAATACATATCGTGATAGCCGGCTGTTTCATGCGCATCTGGGTTTACGCTAATCCACACGCCTTGTTCCAGGGCGTAGCTCACCCAGCGCCAGTCAATGTCTAGCCGCCAGGGGTTGGCATTAATTTCTATGATCACTCCATGTGCGGCACAGGCATCGATGACCGTTTTGTGGTCTATGGGATAACCGGCACGCCGTAATAATAACCTGCCAGTGGGATGGCCCAGGATGGTTGTAAAAGGATTGGCAATGGCAGTAAGCAGCCGATCAGTGGCTTTTTCCTGGTTCATGTTCAGATTACTGTGGATAGAAGCCACGATAAAATCAAATTCTGCCAGCTGGTCGGCCGGATAATCCAGGCTACCATCGTTTAAAATATCACTCTCAATGCCCTTAAAGATCCGGAATGGCCCCAGTTCCTGATTAAGGGCCTTTATTTCTTTATGTTGCTTTCGTACGTTCTCTATTTGCAAGCCACCTGCATAGTAAGCACTTTGGCTATGGTCGGAGATGCCGAGGTACTCAAAGCCAAGCTTTTTGCAGTATTCAGCCATTTCACGCAGGCTGTTTTTGCCATCGCTGTAGGTGCTGTGGTTATGCAGAATGCCTCTGAAATCCTGGTACTCCAGCAGGCTGGGCAGCTGCTGGCGTGCAGCCAGCTCCAGCTCTCCACGGCCTTCGCGCAGCTCTGCAGGTATATAAGCAAGGCCTGCAGCCTCATAGATAGCCGCTTCCGTTTGGTAAAGGCTTGCATTGGCTACCTGCATCAGGGTCTTGCCATTTGCCAGGGGGGTGCCCAGGTGATCGTTATTGCCTGTGAGCACCAGCAGTGTATTGGCAAAGCTGGCTGGTGCCGTTACATGCACGGCTACCGGCAGGCCGGTAGCCTCTAACATGCCCCGCCAGGCATAAGGCCCGCAGCAACTGGTGTCTGTCCGGAGGCCCTCAATATTATTTACTTCCTGCCACACGGTTTCTGCATCTTCGTGGGCAACTACCAGGCACAGGTTTGTAATCACTTCCAGGCAGCGGCGCATTTCACCGGCCCATTCGGCCTGGGGAAATTTCTGCTGCAGCAGAGACCTTATGTTTTCTGCCAGTGGCAGGCAGTCGGCATAACGCAGGCGGCCCGTATTCTCTTTTGAGAAAAGCAGGGATTCCTTAATGGTTTCCTGCGTTTTGGGACCAAAGCCCTTTACCTTTGCCAGTTTGTTTTCTTCACAGGCCTGCAACAGGGCCTCCGGATCCTCTATGCTAAGCTCCTGCCAGATCTGCTGCACCTTTTTGGGACCCAGGCCCTTTATATTGAGCATGGCCAGGATGCCTGAAGGGGTTTTGGCCAGCAGCTCCTCCAGTAGCTTAAAGGTGTTGGTATCCAGTATTTCCTCAATATTTCCGGCAATGGTTTTGCCAATGCCCTGGATGTTACCAATTTCATGGCGAGGCAGCTGACGAAGGGGTTGTTCGAGGCGTTCTAATGGAAAAACAGCATTCACATAAGAGCGCACTTTGAACTGGTTCTCGCCATGCAGCTCCAGGAGGGTTGCAGCCAGCCGGAGCTGGCGAATAATGGTTTTATTATCTGGTCCTTCCAAGCGGGTAATCTTTTAAAACTAACAAAGGTAAAGGTACAACCTGAGCAGTGAAAAGAAGTGCCTAATGTGGTTATTTAAGAGTGATGACAGGCGTGTAGCTAGGGAAAAGCTAAATTTTATAAAATTCTCTCCAACTTTTGTGTTTTTACACTAGATTCTGTGTTATCTTATAAAAGAAGTGCAAAGTAGATTTTGTGCTTATACAATGAATGCCAATAATAGAGGCTGCTACCTTGTTTTTTGTAACCTATGGGGGTAGCAGCTACAGCAAACGAACTACTTTCTGAAAAGATGAATAAAATTTTATCCACCTATTGCCTGGGAATATTTATGTTGATGCTGCTGGCTACGGCAGCGCAGGCCCAGCTCAAACAGCCCGCCCGTCTGGAGATGGAGCTAAAGCGGGAAGATGATGAATTTTCTGTAATTCCGGCGGGCACCGAAGGGGTTTTCCTACACAAGCGTAATGTTAAAGAAAGCACCTACAACACCAATGTTTATGATTTACATCTGTATGATACTACCCTGGTTGAGCGCTGGAAAAGCCGCTTAGAAGTAAATGTAACGGCAAGTTACCGGGGTTGGGAGTACAGAAAGGGCAAGTTATACCTCTTATTTTCAGAGCCTAAAAACCGCGCTACCGATTATCATCTCTATACCATCGATACCGAGACCAGCTTTATACGAGGTTATAACATACAATCTGATCTGCAGATTGAGCTTACCGAATTTACTGCCCTGGAAAACCTGGTGCTCATGGGCGGCTATGTAAATTACCGACCTGCCGTTTTTGCCTATGATCTCGGCAATGAACAGTTTAAAGTATTGCCCGGTCTCTACCTAAACAACAGCGAACTGCTGGAGCTCAAGGTTTCTACTGAGCAAAAGACCTTTACAGTGCTTTATTCCGATCAGACGCCGGAGAAGCAGCAAACAGTTGGCTCCAAAACCTATGATGCTACCGGAGAACTGTTGTTTGAATACCGGCTTAAGCCAGAAAAGGACCATTACCTGCTCTATGGGAGGACCACTACTTTTGGCGACGATGCCGTATATATTGCCGGTACTTACGCAAACAGCAATTCTAAATTTAGCCGCGGCATATATGTGGCCAGCGTGGCACCGGATGGCATGCAAAAGATTAACTATTACAACTACGGAGAATTCAAGAATTTCTTCTCCTTTATGAAGGATAAGCGCCAGCAACGCATGAAGGACCGCATTAAGAAGCGGCTGGCACAGGGTAAAAAGGTTAAGCTGAACTACCGTCTGCTGGTGCACGATGTCATTGAGGTAGACGGCACGCATATTTTACTGGCCGAGGCTTTCTATCCTAAATATGTAAACCGTTCTTCCGGCAGTTATTTCAGTAACTTCAACAGGGCTGGCGATACCTATCAGCAACAGTATCTGGAGGGATACAAATATACCCATGCCGTAGTGGTTGGTTTTGATGACAAAGGAAAGGTGATCTGGGACAACAGTTTTGAAATAAACGAGACTTTAAGTCCGCAGCTGGATAAGCTGGTGCATGTGATGCCTAACCCTGATTATACCGTGTTGCTCTACAGCTACGATGGAGCTATTCGTACAAAAATAATCCAGAACGATAAAGTACTGGAAGGAAAAAATGAAGCAAAACTGGCCCTGCAGAACGAAACGGACGTGCTGTCTTATATGGATAAAGAAGCCAGCACACTGCTGCCCTGGTATGGCCCTTATTTCTTTGCCTACGGTACGCAACGGATCAAGAGCAAAACAAGTGATAATCCCGGCTTTACCCGCAGGGTGTTTTTCATCAATAAAATTGTGTATCAGCCAGACGAAACCCTGCTTCAGGGAGCGCATAGCGAAGTTCGGGAGGGTGCTCAGCGCTAAGCATATTGGATAATATAATCTTTGACAGATCTTAAGAGGGGCTTCGGTAGAGCCCCTTTTTTTATATATTTGTCCAAAGCTCCGTCAGCACTCAACAAACAAGCATGCAAACGAGAATTTTAATGGAAGGTGAGCGGCTCAACATTACGCTGCGGCGACTGTGTGAACAGCTTATCGAAAACCATGGCAAGTTTACCGACTCATGCATACTGGGCCTGCAACCCCGCGGCACCCTGCTGGCCAGGCGCATACACCAGCGCCTGGAGGAACAAACAGGCGTGGCTATTCCCTACGGAGAACTGGATGCTACCTTTTTTCGGGACGATTTTAGAAGAAGAGAAAAGCCCCTGAAGGCCAATGCTACCCATGTGCCCTTTATCATTGAAGATAAAAAGGTAATCCTGATCGATGATGTGCTCTACACCGGCCGTAGTGTACGGGCAGCCCTGGATGCCATGACAGCCTTTGGACGTCCCTATAAAGTAGAGCTGCTGGTGCTGATAAACCGACGCTATACCCGCGATTTGCCTATTGAACCAGATTACGTAGGCAGCCACGTTAATACCATCAGCAGCCAGAAGGTATTGGTTGAGTGGCAGGAAGAAATCAATGGTGGTGACCAGGCAGCGCATGTACATGCCAACCAAAGCCAGGCAGGTCGTAACCGTGTATCGTTAATAGAAATTGCCTGATCATGCAGCAGCAACTAAGCGTAAAGCACCTGTTAGGAATAAAGAACTTAACAGCTAATGACATTCGGCTTATCCTGGACACGACCGATGATTTTAAGGAAGTCATCAATCGTCCCATCAAAAAGGTGCCTTCCCTGCGGGACATTACGGTGGCCAATGTTTTCTTTGAAAATTCTACCCGCACCCGCCTAAGCTTTGAGCTGGCCGAAAAGCGCCTTTCTGCCGATATTATCAACTTTGCAGCCTCAAACAGCTCTGTTAAAAAAGGCGAGACCCTGCTGGATACGGTTAACAATATTCTGTCTATGAAAGTAGACATGATTGTTATGCGCCACAGCAGCCCCGGTGCGCCGCACTTTCTGGCGCGGCATATCAAAGCTAATATTGTAAATGCCGGCGATGGCACGCACGAGCATCCTACCCAGGCGCTGCTGGATGCTTATTCCATCCAGGAAAAACTGGGCGAAGTAGCTGGTAAAAAGGTGGTGATCATTGGCGATATTTTGCATTCCAGGGTAGCCCTTTCAAATATTTTCTGCCTGCAAAAACTGGGTGCAGAAGTGATGGTATGCGGACCTAATACGCTCTTGCCTCGCTATATACGGGAGCTGGGTGTGCAGGTAGAACTGGATGTTGACAAAGCCCTGCAATGGTGCGATGTAGCCAATGTGCTGCGCATACAGCTGGAGCGGCAGCAAACAAAATATTTTCCTTCTTTGCGCGAATATGCGCTGTACTTTGGGCTTACCCGGGAGCGTTTGCAGCGGGTTGGTAAAGAAATCGTCATCATGCACCCCGGGCCCATCAACAGGGGGGTTGAGCTTTCTTCCGATGTGGCAGACGCCGACAATGCCATTATTCTGGACCAGGTGGAAAATGGTGTAGCCGTACGCATGGCGGTACTTTACCTGCTGGCACAGCAGCATTAAAAAAAAGCCCGCTGCTCAGGCGGGTCTTTCTTATTATTAATGATAAAATGAATCCCTGGTACTCTGGGAGTTGTCATTCATTTTTTTGATGATCTCGTCGGTATCTGTATCGGCATAGGTGCCGTAAGCATTGGAAATATAGCCTTTGGTGCCCTCCTTGTCCGAGATGGCATACAGAATTGACATGTCATCAGGATTGCTGGGACCTTCGAAACGGTATTCATTATCTATCTGCATGTTGGTCGGATCAAACTGTTTACCTTCCCTGTCATGCAATTTTCCATCATTTACAAAAAATTCTGTTTTATATCCGGAGTCACGCAGGTCTTCAATAACCTCCATTACAGGATCCATGCGTCCTGGTTTGTTCTCCATATTATCTTCCTTGGCCATAGTTAATTAGTTTTCGTAAAAAATTAAGATATACATGTGCTATCTCTCTGAAATAGAAACTACTTTTTAGTGTCCTATGTTTGAGAAGAAACACAACTGGTACAGGCTGCCTCAAGGAAGCGCCTAACAAGTGTATGGTTATTACGCGCAAGTCCTTAACTTTGTGCCAGAAAAACAGACAAAAATGTATTACAACTCCATTATTGAAACCATTGGGAATACCCCCCTGGTGAAGCTGAACAAAGTAACCCGCGGTATAAAAGGCACCGTGCTGGTAAAAGTAGAATACCTGAACCCGGGCAATTCTATGAAAGACCGTATGGCTATCAAAATGATAGACGATGCTGAAAAAGCAGGGATACTGAAACCAGGCGGCACTATCATTGAAGGTACCAGTGGCAATACTGGTATGGGCCTGGCGCTTGCAGCCATTGCCAAAGGATACAAATGTGTCTTTACCATGTCCGACAAGCAGTCGATGGAGAAAATTAACATTCTGCGGGCCATGGGGGCAGAGGTAGTGATCTGCCCTACCAACGTTACTCCGGACGATCCGCGCTCTTATTACTCTATTGCCAAAAAACTTAACAGGGAGATTGAAAACTCTTTCTATCCCAACCAATACGACAACCTGAGCAACACTGCGGCCCACTACGAAACTACTGGTCCTGAAATCTGGCGCGATACGGAAGGTAAGGTTACCCATTATGCTGCAGGCGTAGGTACCGGCGGCTCAATCAGTGGCACAGCCAAGTATTTAAAGGAACAAAATCCTAACCTGTATACTGTAGGCATCGATACATTTGGTTCTGTTTTCAAGAAATACAAGGAAACAGGCATATTTGACGAAAAGGAGATCTATCCTTATCTGACAGAAGGCATTGGCGAAGATATTCTGCCTAAAAACGTAGACTTTAGCCTGATTGACACCTTTGTAAAGGTAACAGACAAAGATGCCGCCATCATGACCCGGCGCCTGGCCAAGGAAGAAGGTATGTTCGTTGGCTGGTCTAGCGGTTCTGCAGTGTTTGGTGCGCTGGAATGGGCACGGCAGCACCTGCAGGAAGATGATATGATGGTAATCATACTGCCTGACCATGGTACCCGCTACCTGAACAAGATCTATAACGACGAATGGATGCGCGCACATGGTTACCTGGAAAGCCAGGAATTTGCAACGGCGGCAGACATCATTCACAACCAAAATGGCCATGGTAAGCTGCGTTCAATTGATCAGGATGCAACCGTAGCCGATGCGGTACGCCTCATGGACGAACAGGGCATATCCCAGTTGCCGGTTACAGCTGATGACTCATTTGTAGGGAGCCTTACCGACAAAATTCTGCTCTCTAAGATTGTGCATGAGCCAAACCTTAAACAGAAAAAAGTAAAAGATGTCATGGATGCGCCCTTCCAGTTTGTAGGGCTTAACAATACACTTGACGTGTTATCATCAGTGTTGAAAGAACGGCATCAGGCTGTAATGGTGCGAGATGAAAATAACGAGCCACACATTATTACGCAGCATGATATCCTGAGAACGCTCATGGAGAAATAATTAACACTACACAAACCCCGCACCTGCGGGGTTTTTTGTTTACCCTGTGTTGAAGAAGATAAATCTTTCGTCATTTATTACAAGCAAGAAAATTACTTGGACAAGCTGAACCCGCCTTTGCTTACGTAACCCGCCCAAAAGGGTCAAAAAATTGAATAATATATTTTTTTTATTGGATTGAGAAGAACTAAGGCAGGATTATTCAGGCGTTATACGCAGTGAATCAGGGGTGAACGGTACCCTATAAGACGCCGGGTGAGAGGGCATGGTTGTAATCTTTTGTTTCAAAAGAATAAGTATGTCTAAAATTATGTAAATGCCTTTTTTTTCTTACGCCTGTTCACCACCCCACTTTTAATGCACACTCTTATTAATGCCTGTGAAGGTGTAATATTGTATTGTGAATCTAAAAGCAGGCTACATATTTCTATTGCTCTTTGGTTTGTCCGCGCAGCTTACCGCTATTGCTCAGAAGGCTTTAGAGGTGCTGGTACAGGACCAACAGGGGAGAGGTGTTCCCGGCCTGCGTGTTTCCATTCAGAACAGCGACTACTTTTCCACAGACCAACAGGGCAAGTTTGAGCTGCCGTTGGGTAGCAGCCTGCGCATGCCTGTACGTGCTGAACTGGAAGATGAACGCTGGGAGGTGTCAAAAGCAGAGCATTACGAAGAGAAAGGGCGGCTGATTGTTTACGTTAACCGCATCCTGCAGGTAGATGAAGTGGTGGCTGTGCAGATTGCCGATACGGCAGGTCAGCCAGTAGCAGCCATGCAGATAATCCTGGAAGGATCAACTTACATTACCGATGCTGCCGGGCGGATCAGTCTGTCAACACCACAATCTGCGTATGCAAACGTGCAATTTACGGGCGACTACCAGCTCTATAACAGGCAGACCAATACTAATGCCCACACTTTATTACTGACTGTACTCAAGCAGCAGACGCCAGATGTAATGGAGATAGCCCAGTCTGCCAGTGATCCGCTTGTAAAAGCCTATGAAGAGGATTTTGAGCGGATAACGGTACAAATAGGCAATGACCGGGCTTTGTATGAACAAAAGAATGAAGAGATCAGGAAAGAGATCTTGAAAATACAGGATAAGCTCCTGAACGAAAACGAAATTACAGAACCCCAGCGGGAAGAGCTCAGGGGATATCTTTCTGGTCTGGAGAAAAACCTGGAAGAAAACTCCCAGGCAATTCGCGTCTCTGAAGAACGCACCCGGGAAGCACTCTACAAGCTTAAGAACCTGTTAGTAGAAAAAGATTCTATCAACCAAATAGCCCTGGGCCGCATTCAACGGATAGAGGCAGAGAAGGCGGCAGCAGAAGCAGGCTTCCGGCAGAAAATGATGATCTTTGCCAGCATCACGGTGGTTTTGATTGCTGTGCTGGCAATTGTATATTTCTTTGCTTTCAAATACCGCAAGCAAAAGTTGTGGCTGAAGGAAGTAAATAAAAGGCTGAAGTCTGCACAGGCCGATTTAACGTATAGCCTGCATGAATTGAGCCAGAAGAAAGCTCAGATCGAAGATCATAATCAGCAGTTGGAAGTCTTTGTTTACAAGGCTTCACACGACATCAAAGGACCACTGCGGTCTATCATGGGCCTTACCCAGATTGGTTTAACCGATGTAAAGGATAATACCGCTCTGGAGTATTTCCAGCATATCTATAAGAGCACACGCCGGCTCGATAATTTGCTGATGGACCTGCTGAAGCTTACAAAAGTGAAGCAGGCAGAGGTAGACCGCCAACCCATTGATTTGCCAGCCATGCTGCAGGATATCATCCAAAGCTTTAGCAATATCCGCTATTTCGATCAGATTAAGATTGATTTGGAAATTGAAGAAGGCATTCAGTTGGTGAGTGACGAGAAGCTCCTCTACTCGGTATTGCAAAACTTTACTGAAAACGGTATTAAATATTGCGACCCCTATAAAGCCCAGCCAAGTCTGCATATTAAAGTAGAGCAGAACGAAGAACAGACATGCTTTACTTTTAAAGATAATGGCCTGGGGATACAGGCAGACCAGCTGCCGAAAATCTTTGATATGTTCTATAAGGTAGATCCCTCTTCCGATGGTACAGGTCTTGGATTGCACATAGTAAAATTGACCATAGAGAAGTTGGGTGGAAAGCTGCGGGTGCGCAGCAGAATACGGGAGGGGTCTACTTTCATCCTTACGTTTGCCCGATAATTTATGCGTAGAGTATTATTCATCATACTGCTTTTTCTCCCTGTGGCCTTTGCGGCAGCACAGACGGTAAGCACGCGTAACAACAATACAGGTTTCTGGTCAGAGCCAACTACCTGGAACCAGAACTGGGCTGGCATCACTACAACTACCCCCTTGCCGATTGCTCAAATAAATATTTATGGTCATGTTGTACATGGTACATATAATGCTCCGGGCCATATAGAATTGCCTTCTTCTTCCAGCAGTTCTATCATTATCTATGATACCCTGCGTATCCATGGCAGCTTTAAATCACCCAATGATTATGCACACCTAAAAGTAGAGCCAGGGGGTGTCTTGATTGTCCATGGTAATTATGAGCAAAATAATCTTGCCTTGCTTACAAACAAGGGTACCATCATCATTATGGGCGATTTCAGGATTCTTGGCAATAGTTCAAGCCCAACAGCTAATACTGGTAATATCTATGTGGGGGGTACTGTTTCTACCGGTGCCCAGTCTTTGAATCCAAAAACATTGGCGGCGCTGGCTGCTGAAAATCCAGCGACCAATAACTATGTATTGAGTAATGTTGTAGCAAAACATTGCGCAGGTAGTAATAGTGGTACACTTACATTTTCCGGCAGTGCAACCAGTGTAGTGCGCTGGGAATCCAGCACCGATTATTTTAATAGTAACATTCAACCCATTGCCAATACAACAACTCAGTTAACCTATACTAACCTCACCCAAACAACTTCGTACAGGGTATATTATGCAACAGGTCCCAACACCTTTGCCTATACTAACGGTGCTACAGTTCTTATTACCAGCCCCCCCCTTGGCGGACAGATCAGCGGGCAGGGTGAATTTTGTGGTACAGTTGCATCTGTAGATCTAACATTACAGAATCATACCGGGACTATTACCCGCTGGGAATGGAGCACAGACAATTTTGCAACAGCCCCTCAAACGCTCGTTACAAGCAATGCAACCGTATCGCTTACCAACCTCACCGCCACTACTTATGTGCGCGTTGTAGTGAGTGGCTGTGCTGATGTCAATAGCGACCTCTTTACCATTACAGTTAATTCAGCCTCAAATGGTGGTACTATACAAGGCCCTACGGCTGTATGTCGTGGTACCAACAGCGGCACCCTGAGTCTTATGAACAGCGTTGGTGCTGTACAACGCTGGGAAGTTTCTTCCGACGACTTTGCTACTGATATCCGCACCGTTGAAAATACCAGCAGTACCTTAAATTTCACCAATTTAAGCAGCACCACCTGGTACAGGGCTGTAGTGAAGAACAGTACCTGCGCTATTGCGAATAGCCCTTCATTTAAAATAGAATTGATTGAATCTACTGGCGGGAGCTTAAGTGGCCCCGAGCAGATCTGTGCTGCTTCAAACACAGGCACCCTTACCCTTCAGTCGCACATAGGCATTATTAAAAGATGGGAGTGGAGCAATGATGGTTTTCAGAGCCATGTGCAAACCATCGCGCATACCCAGCCTTCCTATACTTTTAACGACCTGACCGGCGACACCTGGTTTCGTGTAGTTGTTTCGAACAACGACTGTACCGAGCGAAATTCTTCGGTGCACGTAGTAAGGTTCGATCAGCTTAGCAATGGTGGTACTATATCCGGCACCAGCAGTGTATGCAAGGGCACTAATACAGGCACCCTTACCCTGAGTGGATTCACAGGCCAAATTCTGCGGTGGGAGTACTCCAACGACAATTTTGCCACGCATACACAGGCAGTAGCCAACACCAGCACCATGCATACCTTCAGCAACCTGACTGCTGGCCGCTGGTACAGAGCCGTGGTTCAGAATGGCAGCTGCGCTATTGCATATAGTGCGTTATTCGAGATTACAGTGAGTGAGATTGCAGGCGGCGCCATAACAGGTCCTGCAGCTGTTTGCCAGGATAACATCAACGGGGTGCTTAGCTTAACAGGCTTTACAGGCAATATTATTCGCTGGGAAAGCAGCACCGATAATTTTGTTGCCAATACACAAATTATTACTAATACCACAGATCAGCACAGTCTCACTGCCATGACAGGCGATACCTGGTTCAGGGCGGTTGTAGGCAATGCAGATTGTGGCGAAACCCTGTCTGCGAGCTGGAAAGTAGAACTGGACCTGCCAAGCCTGGGGGGTGATCTTATTGGAAACAATAGCTTTTGTACTACCCAAAACAGTGGTAGCCTGCAACTGCAGAATCATCGAGGATCGGTAATCCGCTGGGAAAGCTCTACTGATAACTTTGCATCAGACGTTCAGCCCCTAGCCAATAACAGCACAAGCTTCGCCTATAGCAACCTAGCGCAGACTACTTACTTCAGGGCCGTGGTGCAGCATGCCGGTTGTGCATCAGCATATTCTCCCATTGCTGAAATAACCATTGCAGCGCCCTCACAGGCCGGAGCCATTGCCGGAGCTGCCACCGTTTGCCATGGCCTGAATGAAGGTACCCTTACCCTACAAAGTAAAGTGGGTGAGATTGTACGCTGGGAAAGCTCTACCGATAATTTTTCAAGCATTACCCAGATCGCAAATACTGGTGATAATCTTAATTACCAAAATTTAACAGTTACCACTGCTTTTCGGGCGGTAGTACAAAATACAT
>JASLAE010000138.1 GCA_030147305.1 Cesiribacter sp. | reverse complement strand
TAGCGATAATAAGCCGCGCTCAAGCATCAGCAGAATCTTATTTTGCCAAATTAATAGAGATCAATCCCTAATGTTTCTATCCTTATCTAAGCGAAAATAAAAGATATCGCCATGAAAGCACTTACCCGGGATCCTATCATGCCACACCCAGGCGTTGCTTTTGAGAATCGCAGAGGTCAGTTGTTAAAGGTAACAGCGCCAGAAGATGAACAAATCAGTGCCCTGCTTTGCTACAACTTAAGCGACCCAGATGAATGGCTATGCAATGGAAGAACCTTCGATCACACCCATACATGGCTGCTGAGTAAAGAACATACGCTCTACAGTAACAGAAGCAATCCAATGTTTACGTTGCTAGAAGACACTTGTGGCAGACATGATTTTTTAATGGCCCCCTGCTCTCAGCATACCTTTGAAATACACAACAATAAAGAAGAGCACCACCACTCATGCCATGAAAATCTTTTCAATAGCCTGATGGGCTGGGATATAGATACTGGTGAGATTTATACCCCCTTTAGTCTGTTCATGAACATTGCCTATAAGCAGGATGGCACCTCAGAAATTGGGGTTCCTGCCAGCATAGCTGGAGATTATGTGCTTTTAAGGGCAGAATTGGATATGAATATAATAATGGCCGCCTAAAGCCTATAGATTACGAGCTCCTGGAGGATTGACAATCTTTGATTCCGTAGGGAATTATATTTTAATCAAAGGCATTAAAGCCGTTCTACAGTGCGCAGAATATTGTATCAACCTGACAGATTACATCTATACCGCTTTATAATATTTGCTCCATATTTAATTGCATAAAAGCTAAAAATAGATTTGCCCGTGTTGCTTCAGCTCTATCATAAATAAGAAAGTCAACAACCCAACGTATTTACCTACGTTGAAAGAATAGGATCATTTTTTAAACAATGAAATTAGCCAATCCTTTTAACAGCCAGGATGCCCTTACCCATAGTAATTACCATAAATTAGCATATACCAATCATAAGACAACCAGCACTGAAACCCTATCAGGGAAAACACATACCATCCCTGTAATTGCCCAACAGCTGGGTACTTTTATTGTTGGTGATAAACATCCCTGCATCATTGCCAGATCTGCCATGCGCGCCAATAGCTGTCGCTTTGGAGTCTATGATTTACTGGGCAGTAAAGCAGCAACTGCTGGTCTCAGCCGGGATCTGATAACATTTATGCATGAGCGACCACAAATTTCTCACCCTTATGCATCGTTTATGGCCGTTTTTCAGAAACCGCTGCTGATGCAGGAGCGGACTTTTGAAAACAAATTATGGAAACAGCTACAACTGCTGCAGGAAGCGTCGGCCAGGTTTTATCCCTGGGATACTGCCACCAGCCATGATCCTGCAGACAATAACTTTGGATTTAGTTTTGGCGGCAAAGCCTTTTATGTAGTGGGAATGCACGCCAATAGCAGCCGCAAAGCCAGGCAATTTCCCTATCCTATGCTGGTATTTAACCTGCACGAACAGTTTGAAACGCTACGCGATGATGGCAGTTACGATAAGATTAAAACTGTTGTGCGTAAAAACGACATAGCACTACAGGGGTCTGTTAACCCAATGTTGCAAGACTTTGGCAAAAGCTCAGAAGCAAAACAGTATAGTGGTCGTGCTGTACCTGAAAACTGGAAATGCCCTTATTTAGCATCAATTTCTTCTAAAAGCTAACCTGCCATGAGTACCAGAATAGCACCACAAAGCGGATGTGCTTTTGCACTCCATAAAGGCCAGCGCCTAAAGATCATAGATCCTGAGGGTCAGCAGGTTTGCGACCTGATGTGCTATAGCCTGCACGACAAACAGGAATGGCTCAGCAGCGGACGCACACTTGACTATGCCAGCGCCTGGCTGATTGGTAAAGGTGATATTTTATACAGCAATAGGAGTAATCCTATGCTAAGCATTCTGGAAGATACCTGCGGAAGGAATGACTTTTTACTGACACCCTGCAGCCTGGAAATGTTCCACAAGCTCTATGGTATAAAAGGTCACCATCCCTCCTGCCATGAAAACCTGTACAGGAATCTCGCTGCCTGGGGAATTTTACCTGATGAAGTACCTACAACCTTTAACATTTTTATGAATGTTGCGCTTTACCCAGATGGGAAATTGAATGTTGAGCCACCCCTTAGCAAAGCCGGCGATTATATGATTTTAGAGGCTACTATGGATCTGGTTGTAGGACTTACAGCCTGTTCTGCCGGTCAATCCAATAACGGAAGTTTCAAACCTATTGATTACGAAATTTTGCCCTATTAACACGATCCGGCTCACCAAAAACCAATTCAATCTTGCTTTAACAGCCCCGGAAATTTAAAAGGGAATTTAACGGGCATAGGGCATAATATTTTTCTGAAATTGTTCCCAAATCTTTTAAATAAACTGATCTTTAATATCAAACTAATTGAAAAACAGGACGTAAAAGAGAGAAAACAAATGGAGATTTCTCATGGCATTCTTTAACCCTTTTTGTAGTCAGGAGGCCATATCCTATAGCAACTATTGCACCTTACAGCAAAAAGAATTCACCATCAGCCAGCCGCTTACCGGCCGCATAAAACAGACAACCACGCAGGTAGCTTCAAAACTTTCTGCGTTTGTGGGAGAGCTCAAAAAGCCCCGTCAGGTTTTGGGCATTCAAACCAGAAAAAAGAGCTGCAGCTTTGGGGTATACCCTCAGCTGGGCAGTGCAGCAGCTACTGCGGGTCTTTGCAGAGACCTTGCGAGATTTCTGCATGAACAAAAAAGTGGAAAAGTCGTCAACCCTACGTTTATGGCAGTCTTTACTACCAGGGCTAAGTTGACAGAAGCAGATTTTAACGCCAAAGTAGATCAACAGATCAGCCTGCTTCAACAGGCGGCCGAACCTTTTTACTGCACAACGGAATCGATTGAGGAACTGGCTAAGGCAGATAACAGAACCATTATCTTTGGCAGCAAAGTGCTCAAAGTTATTAGTATTCACAGAAATTCATCTGATGGCCACTTAAAATTTGATTATCCGATGCTTGCGTTTAACCTGCAGGAAGAAACGAAGCCAGTTGTACAGCAAGCTTAAACCTTAGGTGAATCTGAGAAAATGTATTAATATTTATTGCGCCATTGAGCAGCAATTGCTGAAAAATTAAACCATTGCCTCGATAGAAACGGGCAGTGGTTTTATTTTCAATACCTAGTGAGCTGTGTTAGTCCTAAATAAATCAATTTGCCCCCAAATGACTGTTTATTTAAGGCTTAGGCTGATGTTCCAGCTGCAAAGCCTGTTTTTGCTGTGTGTACCTGCCGCTCAATAAAATGGTGTAGGTGCCAGCCGGGAGCTCTTGATAACGGCTGTCGCGCCATCTGAATATCTGGCGATATCGCCCGGGTGCAATACCATAAAAAGGTTTTATGTAAACTGTACGCCCGGCAGCATCCCGAACTTCCAGGGTATAATTGCCAATACGAGGTACTTCGAATGTAATTTCTGTTGTGCCGTTGAGCGTATCTAAAACTGGGGCATGCAGCGTAAGGGCTTTTACCGTAGTCGCTGCAATGGGCGCTGCATTTCCGGCATGGTGCTGTCCTGCTGCAGGCGTTCCAATTGTTACATCGGTAAGCCGTAGTGTTCCTTCTCCCTTATCGTACATTACGTGAACATGCAACCGCCGGTTAGTTATGTCATAGAACGCCTTGCCGGGCTTTAGCTGGTTTTTAGCAGCAACAAAGGAAAGATCCTGGCCATTCCAGTTGATGATATCCGGTGCTTCGTTGGCCCCCACTACTTCCCATCGCAACAGGCGGTGCGTTGGGGCTCCGGCATAGCCCGGACCTTCCTGCCTGATGGCCAGGCTTAAACCAGTAGCACTTTTTTGAGCGGAGAGCTTCAGGAGCTGATAGGCACTGGTGTCTGTTGTATTTCCATTGTCTGTATATAAGGTATAGCCGGAACTTGCCGGAGCCCCTTCGGCATAATATTGTAATGAAAGTGTATCTGTTCGGTAAGCGCTCAGACTTTGCCGGGCATTGGTCATGGGGATAAAGCTGCCACCTTTGATGTATAAGGGGATACGTTCCAGTGGAGTTTGCACCCTAAGGGTCTGCAGTCCCGCATAAGCCTGACCAGACCAGAAGTCAATCCAGGTACCACTGGGCAAAACTACCTGCCGGCTTCCCATATCTGATTCCAGCACGGGTGCTACCAACATATGCTCTCCCCAGAAATACTGATCGTTAATATCCTGCAACTTTACATTACCAGGGTCGAAGAAGTTCATGGGCAGCACGAGGGGCATGCCTTCTTTAGCATTACGCCAGGTCATGCTATAGAGATAAGGCATTAATCGATAGCGGAGTCTGATAAAATCGCGCACAATGCTTTTTACCGGTTCATCATAAAATATAGGCTCAGGCGGAATACCACCTGCACCATGAGCGCGCATTACGGGCACAAAAGCACCCATCTGCAACCAGCGTGCATAGAGTTCAGGATTCTTCTCGCCGCCGGTAAAACCCCCCAGATCAGAATGCATATAAGCAATGCCGCTCATGCTCATGCTGATCATGATAGGCACCTGAGCCTGCAAACCCTCCCAGCTTCTGGAAATATCGCCAGACCAGGGATAGATGGCATAGCGCTGAGAGCCCGCATAGCCGGAGCGAATTAGGTTAAAAGGCCTCTGGTCCGGAAAATCGCGCTTGTAGCCTTCAAATAACATTTTAGCCCAGAGGTGAGAGAAAATATTGTGTACTTCGTAAGGTTTAAGCCCCCCCTGATGGCGCATGCCCGCCGGATGATTTTCAGGCTCGCCGAGGTCGCTCCACCAGCCGCCTATGCCTGCCTGAATATGCTTTTTATAGTATTGCCACATCCACTCCTGAGCCTCTGGTTTGGTAATATCTATGAGTGCAGCCGCTCCCGTCCAGAAATCCTCGATTACATAAGGCGCTCCCTGTTCGTTCTTTACCAGAAGATCATTTTCAACGAGCTCCTGAAAATTTTCAGATTTGCGTGTAAAATAAGGTTCTGTGATGATGATGGTCTTTACGCCTGCTTTTTTCAGATCTTTTACCATCGCTTCGGCATTGGGAAACTTAGAACGGTCCCAGTCCAGCCGCCCCATATCCCCCTCTGTCCCAAACCAGAACAAATCGAGCACTACGGCATCCAGTGGCATTTTTTGTCCTTGCAGCTGGTTCACAATGCTTCTGGTCTCTGCCTCGTCTTTATAGCCGTATTTAGATTGAATATACCCCATTGCCCAAAGCGGTGGCATGGGTTGTGTGCCGGTAAGGCGCGTGTAACGGTTCAGCAATTCACCAAAACCCTTTGCAGTAATAACATAATAAGTAGCCGGCCCACCCTTAAAACGCCAGTCCACAATATCCTGCTCGGCCGCAGCTGCATCTACTTTTCCTTCATAATGATTATCGAAAAAGACCCCATAACTTTTGCTGGAAACCAGGAAAGGAACGGTAATATTGAGCACAGGCGCTTCATTGGTATAGCCATAATGCGCTTCGTTGTTGATCTTTAATTCACGTCCCCGACGGTTGTAGGGAATGGCCCTGGAGCCGGTGCCATAAAGTGCTTCATCTTCTTTTACTTTAAAACGGGCACCTATGCTGGCTTCCCCTTCATAAAAGCCTGCTTCTTCCGATAAAATAGTATCCCCTTTCTGTATGAACTTAAGCTCGAGCGGAGCCTTCCGTATGTAAACATCTGTTTCCGGAGTATCATAGAGCAGGTAGGTAGATTCGTCATTTACTGTGGCTGCTAGTTCCTGCGGTTGCAATACTACACTGTAGCTACTATCATTTGGCTGGTGTAAGCTGCTGTGGAGACTAATGCGTGTAATACCGGCTGCATAAGCTTGTACCAGTATGGTACCTTTATCTGTTTTTATACTTAATTCACTGCCCTGCAGCTGATGTGACTGATAACGCCGCTCCTGGAGCGCAATAGCCTCCTGCGCTAATTGTGCCAGGGGGAGATAAATATCCGTTCCATCTGCACTTTTACCGGCCAGTGAACCATCTTCATTTCTAAAAACAAAGGCCAAA
>JASLAE010000080.1 GCA_030147305.1 Cesiribacter sp. | reverse complement strand
TGCCCTCCGTTAAAATTTGACTTACCGGGCTGTTGAAGTGGAACTGCACCCCCAGCTGCTTTGCCAGTTCGTAGAGGCTTTGGGTAATGGCGTGCATGCCGCCCTCCGGCATGTAGGCACCAATGCCCATTTCCAGATGCGGAATGATGTTTAAGGTTGCAGGGGCCTGGTAGGGGTTGGAGCCGTTGTAGGTAGCATAGCGATTAAATAATTGAATTGCTTTTGGTGCTTTTAACCTGGTGGCATTGGCCGCATGCATGCTTTGGCCAATGCCCAGACGGGGCAGGTTTAGGTAAGCACGCAACGATTTAAGGCTTAACCAGGTGCGCCAGTCGTGCAGCGACCGGTGCATAAACAGATCTGACAGCAAATGGTAGAGGCGGGCACTGTGCTGGATATGCTTTGTCACATCCTGCTGGCTTGCACCTGTTTTTAAGGCAATTTCTTTTGCAAAGGCCTCAGCCTCTGCATAGCCATTAAGAATGGTGCCATCTTCGTAAAAATAGCGGCAGCTCAGGTCCAGCCGGCGGTAGCGAAAATAGTCGCTGGTTTGCAGGCCAGATAGGGTGAAAAGCTCCTCTACCTGCTGGGGAAGGGTGAAAAGCGAGGGACCGGCATCGAAACGGTAGCCCTCCAGCCTGACCTCACTTAGTTTACCACCAGGATAGGCATTTGCTTCGAATACCTCAACCCTAAAGCCTTTATTGGCCAAACGAATTGCAGTGGCAATGCCTGCAATGCCTGCGCCAACAATCCCCACTGTCTTTTTTAACTGCATAAATAATTCACCAAAAGAATTATATTTATTACATAATCACGATCAATAATAGTATTAATCATATATTGAAAAGAATTTCCCTTATAGCTCCGTAAGTGCAAGTACATCTTATGCCTAATCGACACATCCGGGAACTCTACCAGCAATATCAGAACACCCGTAAGGTGCCTTTTAGCGTAGATCAGTTTACCTCTTTTCTCGCTTTTTTTCCAGCTCTGCTGATCGCTGCCTCAGATGGTATTGTTGACCGTGAAGAATGGCATTACTGTCAGCAGCTGGCGCAGGGCCTGGGGCATTCCTACCGGGGAGAGCTCAATACAGAAGAAAGAAATACACTAACGTTGCTTTACCGCCAGGAGTTTGCTTATCTGCTACAGCACCTATCGCATTGGGAAGAACCCTTTTTACAGACACTGGAAAAGTATTTTCAGGAAAACTGCTACGCCAAAAAGTTTGTTTCCCAGACCACATGGTTATTTGCCGATGCATCAAATGGTGTTTCTTCCGATGAAGAAGGTAAAATGTCTTATTTGCGCAAGCGCTTTAACCTTGAGCTGGAAGACATGAAACCCTTTGATGAGCTTAAAGACTTTTGATCTTTGGGCTGCTTGTCTTCTTCCCTATATTTTGTGTAGTTCCGGTAGCTCTTTAATAAGTTCTTCCAGGTTAAGTTCCTTCCAGTTTGTATCAATCTGTGGCTGCGCCATAACCTTGTCCATGATCTGGTTCTGTAGCCTGCCCCGTTCCTGTGCTTCGGAATAACGCATATTGCTGAAGGTAACCATGCTGTAAAGGGGTAGCCAGCGGTCCGGAAATCGCTTCTGAATTTCTGCTTCTATTTTTTTACGCAGCAAA
The DNA here is from genome assembly GCA_030147305.1 of Cesiribacter sp. Classification (GTDB taxonomy): domain Bacteria; phylum Bacteroidota; class Bacteroidia; order Cytophagales; family Cyclobacteriaceae; genus Cesiribacter. The sequence continues at coordinate 8,258 of JASLAE010000080.1, read as the reverse complement.
AAACGGTCATCAGCCACGCTATCACGCATCTCTACAAAATTTGCCATGGCCAGTTCCTGAATGGCATCAGCATCGGGTTTGCGGGACTGTTCATAGGCAGGCAGTACTTTAGACCAATCAGCTTCGTAAGTATCAATTAGCTCCATAAATACCCGTACATCTTCAAAGCCAGCATTCATGCCCTGTCCATAAAAAGGAACAACTGCATGAGACGCATCGCCGACAAGAGCTGATTTGTTAAAGCGGGTCCAGGGGTAGCAGCTAATGCTTACGAGCGACGAAGTGGGGTTTTGCATAAACTCCTGCGCTAATTCAGGCATGAGCGGAATTACATCCGGAAAGTACTCCTGGAAGAATGGTGATACCTTCTGCTGGTCGCTGAGGGCCTCGAAAGAAACAGCACCTTCAAAAGGTAAAAACAAGGTACAGGTAAAGGAACGGTCCATATTGGGCAGTGCAATCAGCATAAAATTGCCTCTGGGCCAAATATGGAGGGCATTGGGATCCAGTGCCCAGGCTCCGGCAGCAGTAGGTGGAATGGTCAGTTCTTTATAGCCCCAGTCGATGTAGTACTGGCTGTAGTTGAAACGGTCGGTGCGCTGCATTGCTTTGCGGACGGCAGAGAAAGCGCCATCGGCACCAATGATCAGGTCAGACTCCACATTAACCTCGCTAATTTCTTCGGCAGCTACTGTAAAATAGGAGATGCCGTGGGTAAGGTCAACAAAGGTACACTTGTGGCTGAAGTAGAGCTCAACGCCATGCCTGGCAGCTATCTCCAGCAACAGCTGATTAAGCCTGCCCCTGGAAACAGAAAATATAGCGTTCCCTTCGGTGCTATAGGGCTGAAAGGTAGTCTTGCCCGTTTCGTCATGCATCATGCGACCCTTCATGGGTACTACGTGCTCCCGCACCTGATCGGCTATGCCAAGCATTTCCATGGCCGTCCAGCCGCGGGTGCTCACGGCCAGGTTAATGGAGCGGTTTTCCTTTAGCTTTACCTTGCGAATGTCGCTGCGCTGCTCGAACAGTTTTACTTTAAAGCCTTTGCGGGCAAGAAAGGTTGCATGCAGAGCGCCCACCAGGCCACCGCCTAATACAGTAATAGTGCCTTTGTATTTCCTGGAGAAATCAATCATAAACCAAAAAGCAACTTACACAGCTGCCTGTTAAGGGGTAAAAATTATCCTACAACTTCCTGTAAAGCTGTCTGCAAGATCTGGCAGAAGCGGTATACATCTCTGTATGAATTATAAAGCGGGGCCGGGGCAACGCGAATTACGTTCGGTTCACGCCAATCGCCAATAACACCGGCTTCGTCTATTTTATCAAATATAGCCTTACCCCCTTTGTGTACAAAAAGAGAGAGCTGGCAACCACGCGCCTCAGCCATAGTGGGGGTTATAATTTCCAGTCCCCACTGATCGCAGCCTGTTTCATGACAGAGCATCCACTCTAAATAGCCGGTAAGGGCAATGCTTTTATTCCGCAGGTTTTCTATGCCAGCTTCTTCGAAAATTTCCAGCGAGGCCCGCTGAGCTGCCAGAGGGAGAATATTGCTGTTGCTCAGCAGCCAGCCTTCTGCACCGGCAATGGGCTTAAAGCCTTTCTCCATTTTAAAACGTTCTTCTTCGCTATGGCCCCACCAGCCGGCAAAGCGGGGAGTGGCAGGGTTAAGGGCGTGCCGCTCATGCACAAAAGCACCTGCTGTACTACCGGGGCCGCTATTAAGGTATTTATAAGTGCACCAAACGGCAAAGTCGGCATCCCAGTCGTGTAGGTGCAGGGGTATGTTACCTATAGCATGGGCCAGGTCGAAGCCGGCAAAAGCACCAGCCCGATGGGTAGCTGCCGTAATGGCTTGCATATCAAATACCTGCCCGGTATAGTACTGGATGCCACTAAACAGCACCAGGGCCAGGCTGTCCCGATGCTCGTCAATGGCTGCCAGAATGTCTTCGGTGCGCAAAGTCTGTTCCCCGGAGCGCGGAAAGACCTCTACGATGGCTTGATCGGGGTTAAAGCCTTTGAGGCGTACCTGCGATTCTACTGCATACTGGTCGGAGGGGAAAGCACCGCCCTCCATCAGGATCTTGTACCGTTGTGCTGTAGGCCGGTAGAAGCTCACCAGCATCAGGTGCAGGTTGGTGGTAAGGTTGTTCATGGCTACCACCTCGTTTTCTTTGGCCCCCACCAGGCGAGCGAGTGGTGCGGTTAAATGCTTATGGTAGGTATACCAGGGCTCTTCGGCATAGAAATGACCATCTACTGCGTATTGCGCCCACTTATTTAGCTCTTCGTTTATATAGTCTCGTGTGGTGCGAGGCTGCAGGCCAAGTGAATTGCCGCAAAAATAAATGGCAGGTGCACCGTTTGCTTCCGGAAAAATAAAGCGGTCACGAAAATGCGCCAGGGGGTCCAGCCGGTCTTGTTCCTTGGCAAAGTCTTCGGTATTTTGATATTGCATGGGCTATTTTTGAGCCTGTGGCGTTTGAGGTTTTTCCATAAAAGTGCCGCAGTTGTTGCAGGTACGGAGCTGATCGTTGCTCCAGAAACGTTCCATGATGATGGGAAGCTGCGCTACTATGTCTGAGACAGGGGCGAATTCTTCATGAAGCTTGTTGCCGCAGTTTTCGCAGTACCACATAAAACCATCCTCAAGGTTTTCGTGCCGTATTTTCTCAACCACCAGTCCTACCGTATTGGGTCCCCGGCGTGGGCTGTGTGGCACATTGCCCGGTAATAAGAACATTTCTCCTTCACGGATGTGCATATCTACCGGCTTTCCATCTTCAATGATCTTCACCACAATATCGCCCTCCAGCTGGTAAAAGAGCTCTTCAGTGGCATTGAGGTGATAATCCTTGCGGCTGTTTGGCCCGCCTACGATCATCACAATAAAGTCTTTGGTCTGGGTATAAATTTGTTTGTTACCAACGGGAGGTTTCAGCAGGTGACGGTGATCTTCGATCCACTGCTTTAAATTAAGGGGGCGCGTTACACTCATGCGGCTAAAAAGTTTTTCGTGCTCAAGTTATCAAAATTAACGCATTAAGGTATGTATCTGTTAATGGCACGGCAGGCTATTATGAAAATGTATGTGTGCCGCTAATGGGACAAAGCCGGATGAAACGGCAAAGCCTGTACTCACTGCTGCTCAAAAGCAGAAAGTAAAAGCTGCACACAGTGGTAGTAGCTTTACAACAGCACCACCCCTCACAAAAAAAACCGGCCCCAGGAAGGGCCGGTTTTTGAGGAGGAAATATAGTACATCGAGAATTAATAAACGAAGAGCTGCTCGGTATATTGGTTGTTGTTGAACCTGATGGTGACCATATAGGTACCCGGGAGCAGCGTAGGCAGCGTAAGCTGTACTGTATTGGTACTTGGAGAGATCAGCTGGCTCTGATTGTAAACCATCAAACCGGTAATGTTGGTGATGCTGATGGTAGCCGAAGCAGTTACAAACAGGTTCTCTACTTCCACATTCAGCGTTTGATGTGCCATTAGCGGGTTAGGATACAGCTTCAGCGACATGCCCGGACCAACTTCTCCGTCGAGCGGGCCATCGGTGTCTGGGTTATCGGATGGAGTGGCCTTGTCGAAGTACACACACTGTCCTGCTTTGTAGCTCACCAAAGGTCCGCAAGTGGTCTGACTTTCTGTACAGGCGTCGGCATTGCATAGGGTGTAGCTGATCGTAAAGCTTTCGTTATCTGTAAAGCCCTGGATGTTATCTACCTTGATACCCCATACGCCGGTAGTTGGATCTAAACCTACTGACATAGGCCAGCCCTCTGAGTTAGTCATGCTGCTTACGTTACCGCAAGGCACAGCCACTTCGTAGTGCGACAAGTCATAGCGGCAATCACTACCGGCATTTACACGCAGGGTATAAGTAGTGCAGCTGCCATTGTCTACTGCACTTAACATATCGGTACTGAAACAGCCATCGGTACAAACTGGTATGCGGGGGCTTACTACATTGATGGTTGCTTCTCCATATACTGTACCAGCTCCACAGCTACCGCTTACACCAGCAAGGGTATAAGTAGTGGTTTCCAGGGGTTGTACAGTAAGGGTATAAGGATTGGCCGTTGTAGTAACCACTTGCTCATTTGTTCCATCTGTATAGGTAAAAGTGTATGGACTCTGACCTTCGAAATGGACCAGTATATTGGCAGTGCTGCCTTTCGCAATCAGTTCATCCTGGCAATAGTCTATCCAGGCACTTATTGCATTATCCTGATTGCTGGTAGATTCCTGCACTTCAAAACTAGCTTCTGCAGAACATCCCAGCGCATCGATTACTGCAAGGGTATATGTACCCGCTAGTACACCTGTTAAATTAGCAGTAGTGGCACCAGTATTCCATTTGAAGGTATAGGGAGCAGTGCCACCCTGTACGCTCGTTGTAAGATTACCGTTGGCTTGGCCACAGGTGCTGGGTGCGCCACCAAGCAAGCTAATGCTGATTGGGGCACTTTGGGTAATTTCGAAAGCAACAACATCGTAACAGCCGCTGGCATCAGTTACTCGTACAGAATAAACGCCTGCTGCCAGGTTAGTTGCCGCAGCAACATTCAGGCCGTTGCTCCAGTCGTAGGTATAAGGGGCAGTACCGCCGCTTACCTGGATGGTTGCCATACCATCTGCACTGCCGGAACAGCTGGCCGGTACAACCGATGCAATTAAGCTCAGCGCACTCTCGCTCAGGGTTACTTGTGTGTTAGCAGTTGCAGTACATCCGTTGGCATCTGTAACAGTGAGGCTGTAAGAACCGCTAGCTGTAGGTGTGATGCCTGGGGTTGTTTGACCTGAACTCCACAGGTAGGTATAAGGAGCTGTATTGCCATCTACTGCTGCAGTAAGCACCAGGCTGGTGCAGTTACCGGAAGTAGTAATGTTTACTACTGGCGCCTGTTCTTCACCAATGGTGAAAGTTTTCTGGCTTTGACAGCCATTAGCATCTGTAACAGTAACAGTATACTGACCAGGCTGTAGGCCTTCCAGGCTGTTGCCGGTAGCTCCATGAGCCCAGCTGTAAGTGTAAGGAGCCGTGCCATGCTGTGCTTCTACAGTAATGCCGCCCAAACCATGGCAGTTAGCGCTGATGGTTTCAGTAGCCACCAGGGTAATTGCTGCCGGACTGCTAATAGTAGCGCTGGCAGATTTTGTACAGCCGCTTTCGTCTGTTATGATCACTACATAAGTACCCGGGCTAAGATTCTCCAGATCTTCGGTAGTAGCACCGTTAGACCAGATGATGGTATAGCTGCCGGTGCCACCTGTTACGGTAAGATCGATGCTGCCATTAGTATCTCCAGCGCAGGTGGGGTTGGTAACAACTGTGCTCAGGTTAATGGTGCTGCCAACTTCGTCTACCTGAATATCTGCTTCGGCTGTGCAACCATTCTGGTCAGTGATCACTACATAATAATAACCTCCGTCCTCTGCACTGATGCTGCCATCTGTACTTCCGGTATTCCAGTCGTAGGTATAAGGGCCTTCGCCACCGCTTACCACTGCAGTAAGCGTGCTGTTGCCACAGGCACCGCCGCCGATTTCAACCTGAGGCGTGCTGGGTTCTTTGATCTGGAAAGTACGGCTGCTGGTACAGCCCATATCGTCAGTAACAGTTACAGTATAATAACCAGGTTCCAGCCCCTCCAGGGTTTCGCCAGTAGCGCCGTGAGACCAGGTATAGGTATAAGGGGCCGTGCCATTGTAAGCAGACACAGTAAGGCCACCTAGATTACCAAGACAGTCTGCGGCTATCACTTCTGTGGTAATGATACCAATAGAAGGTGTCTGCGGTACGGTGATCGTTGCAGTAGCTGTACAGCCATTGCTGTCAGTTACCGTAAGGGTATGGCGGCCAGAGGGAAGACCTTCTAAATCTTCTGTTGTGCTGCCGTTACTCCAGCTGTAGGTATAAACACCAGTACCGCCGCTTACTGCAACATCAATCCAGCCGTCGGTGCTATTGGCACAGCTGGGGCTGGAATATTCGTACGTAATTTCAATAGGCGCGCTGCTGCCGGTAGTAGTGGTGCTGGCTGTAGCCGAGCAGCCGGTGGCATCAGAAACGGTAACTGTATAAGTGCCTGCTGCTGTTGGGGTGATAGAAGCACTTGTTTCGCCGGTATTCCAGCTATAGCTATAAGGAGCAGTTCCGCCGGTTACAGCAGCCGTAATGGCTGTAGTAGCACATGCATTATTGCCGCCACTCAGCGAAACCTGCACGGCAGAGGTTCCCGCTATGCTATAAGTTGCAGCGGTGCTGCACTGGTTGGCATCGGTAACCGTAACCGTATAAGTGCCGGCAGAAAGGTTGCTGATGTCCTGGCTTGTAGCGCCATTGCTCCATTGATAAGCATAAGGAGCGGTTCCGCCGGCAACTACCAGATCAATATTACCGGTGCTGGTGCCACAACTGGCAGCAGCAGTAGTAGCCTGCAACTGCAGGGCCTCGGGTCCGCTTACAGCCGCATTCAGTACCAGCTGCCTGCTGGTTGCATCGGTAATCGTAAGGGTGTAGGTACCCGCGGCTACATTAGTAAGATTATCTGTGCTGGCGCCATTGCTCCAGTTGTAGGTGTAAGGAGCCAGACCACCGCTTAAGGTTAGGGATACATTGCCGTTACTTTCGCCAAAGCATTTAACCGCTGTGGCTGCCAGGCTGCCGTTCATGGGCTGGTAGGGTGGTGTGGCAGTGCCGTAGTTTACGCAGGTACCTGCTTTATAGGCAACCAGGAAACCACAATAAGGATCGCTGCTGCCACAACTATTGGCGCAGATGGTATAGGTAACTGTAAAGCTGCCTGCTTTGCCGTCTTCTCCAAACCCTTTAATATTATCAACTTTAAGACCTGTAATGCCAGTTGTTGGATCTGTGGTACCAATTTCCATGGGCCAGCCTCTTGAGTTGCTGGCTTCGGTTACACGACCACAGGGGATAGAAACACTGAAATGGGATAGTGCCGACTGGCAGGATCCATCATTGGTGATTTCTAAGGTGTAGGTGGTGCAGGTGCCGCTCGTGGTTTGAGAAATTACTTTACTATCGAAGCAATTTTCAGAGCAGTCTTTGCCCGAATTTGTCGGTGTACACTGGTTTACCGCAACAGTTGCCGTGCCACAGGTACTGCCGGTGCCCTGGCTGTCTCGCATGTCTACAAGTCTGTAGCTGCTGGTAGTGGCAGGACTTACGGCAAGCGCATATGTTTCTGCAGATGTGCTAACGGTGTGTGTACTGGAACCATCGCTGTAACGAAAGGTGTAAGGCGCCGTGCCTTCCAGTGTTACGAGCAGGGTGGCAGATTCACCTGCGCAGATGGGCTGGTCGGCGCAACATGCCAAACTAGCCGAAGCCTGCTGAGCAAGGCTTGTGCCCGGCGCCAGTAGCAGCAACCAGACGGCAAGCGTTGAGAGTAGCAGTCTAATCATAAAGGAGTAGTTTAAGTGGTAGTCATTCAATAATTGCAGAACAAACAATTGCAATTATTCAAGGCACAAATTTTACAAAAAGACGCAGATCAGGAAATTGAGGTTGGCGTAGCAGTAGAATGGGCGTAAACGGTCTGTGTAAGTTTTGGCAGAGCTGCAGCGCCTAAAAAATCTGCAGCACAGAAAGATTTATCTTTTAAAGATGAAAAAGTTGATTTAAGTAATATTCAGGAGTGCTATATCTCCAAATTGCCTCACCGGATAAATAGTATTATTCTATCTTGCAGCATGATCTTTGGGTGAGGTGCATGCTGTTAGCATCAGTGGAAGGCTTTTTTGATGTTACACCCCTGGATATTTACGTCCATAGATAGCGGTCTGCTTACGCAGGTAGGGTTTTCTGGTAAAGTTGCACATTTGCAGTGGCTGGTCAGGGCAATTATTTAGTTGATGTGTAGACAAAGAATGGAATAACTGTATAGATCTCCTCACCTGCCATTACTTCCAGCACATGTTTTCCTTGATTAAGGGAGCCAGTTTCCAGAAAGGATAACAGGCTTTTTCGCCCTGTCTTACTATCATCATAAAATAGCCAGGGAACTTCTGCAAGCTGGGTGCCATCCAGCCTGAGCCGGTAGTAAGAAGAAAGAACGCCAGGGCTTCGCTTCTGGATATGGTGGACGTATGCTGCAGATTGGTACATCCGGCAATAGCTTTCTTATCCTGATAATATCGATGAGTAACCACTAGCCGTAAGGGGCCAGCTTCTATTAGTGCCGATTGTATGTAGGCCTTCATAGCTATTGGAT
>JASLAE010000015.1 GCA_030147305.1 Cesiribacter sp. | reverse complement strand
AACGCGCCAGATAAGGCAGTGGCTGTTGATGGGAGCTTTATGTGCTGCTTTTGTAGCCTGTAAAGATGATGAGGGTAATCCTGCAACCAGTGATACAGTGGATATCACAAATGCAAATGCCGTTACCAATGCCCTAACCGTAGCAGGTGCCACGGTAAGGCAGGGAACCCCACCTGCGCCCTCTAATGATCCTGCAGCACCCAGTCTGTATTCAGATGGAGGTACACTGCAAACGGCCACTATTAGAGGGCAATCATTTGTCTTAGATGTAACTCCAGAAAATACCGAAGATATAGCTGGTGTCTATCTGAGAATTGATGGTTCCAGTAGCTATTTAGATATTCCAGCTACCAGCCTGACCCAAAACGGGCGGATTGGCACGGTAGATAACGGCCGGACAGCCGGCAATCAAAAAAAGGCAGGATTGATGCTGATCAGTGGTAAAAAGCTTGATCATGACAGCTACCTGCAGATTGAGGTTCCCGAAAACCTGGAGCCTGGTACATTTTGTGCCGAGTACTGTGTGTATGACTCGGAGAACCGGGTAAGTAATATTGTGGAAGTATGTGTGGAGGTAGTCAACTTTGGCGGTGAAAATTCATCGTTCCTGACGGCTAATCCATGGGAGATGGTATACAGTTCATACACATACGACAGCGAAGTTGAAGTTGATTCTGTAGGTGTTGATGAAGTTTATACCTATACTAACTATCTTCAATGTGATGATTTTACTTCAGAAGAAGTAACAGTTACCGAAAGGCACCGAACAGATTATGTTCACCTGAACATGAATGCAAATGGTGGTATGAACATTGAAGAAAGCTATAATTATACATACATGGACTATGAAGCTTCTAATTGTGATACAGGCGTGGTCTATATAGAAGAACAGGAGGCCTATACTTTGCCTGGTGCATGGTCTTATGATCATACAAGCAAGGAACTTATTCTTATTATTACCGAAGATGAGGATGGAGAGGTTGAAAACAATGTGGTAAAATTCAACGCAGAGGTGAGCAACGGTTTGCTTTATTTAAGAACTTCTGATGCTGACGGTTCATCTGTTGCTGTCTTTAAGAACAGGTAAAACTTCTTTTCCTTAAAGTACAATCTTATAAGAGCCCCTGCCTATATTCGCAAGGGCTTTTTAATTCCCCTATGCGATATTTTAACCCCAAGCTTGAGCTTATCAAGGGTTCGCTGGTGGTGCTGCTGGTGGTAATCGTGTTGCTGGCGCTGGCTACCTGGCTGTTTTCCAACATACTTGTTTACCTGATTATATCGCTGGTGCTGGCTACCCTGCTGCGGCCACTTGTCTTGAGCATTAGCCGCCTGCAGATATGGGGCCTGCGGCTGCCAAGAGGTTTGGCTATTTTTCTGGCCTATCTCCTGGTAATGCTCATCTTGGTGTTGTTCATTGGTCAGTTTATCCCCCTGATCTCTGATCAGGTAGAGGTGCTGGGCTCCATGGATTTTGACAAGCTCTATACCCAGGCCACTGAACCACTGCTGCGTTTCGAGACTTTTTTGCGGCGCTATAACCTCACACAGCGGGAGCCGGGCTTTATGGTCAATTCGCTACGGGTTTACATCAGCGATATACTAACGCATCTGGATGTGCAGGAGCTTATTAACAGTGTAATTGGCTTTACCGGCAGCCTTTTTATTGGTGTTATGGCCGTCCTCTTCATTACTTTTTTCTTGTTGCAGGAAAAAGGGCTGTTGCGGCGCAACCTTATTTCACTCATCCCCAATCAGTATTTCGAAGTATCAATCGCCGCCGTGTATAAGATTGAGAAACTACTCTCGAACTACCTGCTGGCACTCTTTTTTCAAATGTTTGCTGTTTTCAGCATTGCCTCGCTGGGCCTTAGCTTGCTGGGTATTAAATATGCCCTTACAATTGGGGTATTTGCGGCTGTTGCCAACCTGATTCCCTATGCCGGGCCAATACTGGGAGCCATTTTTGGCATTGTTGTGGCCATTAGTACCACGCAAATTTTACCAGGCATTAATGATTACCTGTTCCTGGTTGCAAAGATTGCTGCAGTTTTTGGAACGGTTCAGCTTATTGATAACATCATCATTCAGCCGCTTATCTTTTCCAAAAGCGTGAAGGCGCATCCGTTAGAAATTTTTCTTGTTATATTTGCGGGCGCATCGCTGGGATCCCAGCTGGGCAGCAGCATTATTGGAATGATCCTGGCCGTGCCGGTGTATACCATTATTCGGGTTTCGTTTCTGGAATTTTACACCGGTTACAGCCAGTACCATGTATTTAAAAATCCGCAGGAGCCAAAGCCGGGAAAGCAGGAGATTGCCTGATGGTTATGTGGGATTGAGGAGCCAAATTGCTGTATTGAGGGTTAATTTATTTTCAGGAGTTTAAAAGAAGAATAGCCATGGGGCTTCAGGTAGGTATCGTTGGTTTACCAAACGTAGGAAAATCAACCTTGTTCAATGCACTGTCAAGCGCAAAAGCAGAGGCAGCAAATTTTCCATTCTGTACTATTGAACCAAACGTGGGGGTCATCAGTGTGCCCGACGAGCGGCTGGAGATCCTGGAGGAGCTGGTGCATCCTGAGCGCGTGCTGCCCACCGTAATTGAGTTCGTGGATATAGCTGGACTGGTGAAAGGCGCCAGCAAAGGCGAGGGCCTGGGCAATAAATTTTTGGCTAACATTCGCGAAGTAGATGCCATTGTGCACGTAGTACGCTGCTTCGAAAACGAAAATGTAGTACACGTAGAAGGCCGCGTAAATCCGGTTTCCGACAAGGAAGTTATTGATACCGAATTGCAGTTAAAAGACCTGGATTCGGTAGACAAGAAAATACAGAAAGTGCAAAAGATGGCCAAGGTGGGTGATGCCGCTGCCAGAAAAGAGCTGGTGATTCTGGAAAAATTCAAGCAGTTACTGGAGAGCGGTAAAAATGCACGGAGCCTGGAGGCAACAGATGAAGAGCTGGCAGCGGTTGCAGACCTAAATCTGCTCACCATTAAGCCCGTAATTTACGTGGCCAATGTAGATGAAGACCACCTGCACGAAGATAACCAGTATCTTACAGCCTTAAAGGATAATGTGGCAGCAGAAGGGGCACAGGTAGTTAGGGTTTGTGCTGCACTTGAGTCGCAAATTGCTGAACTGGATCCGGAAGAACGAGAAATGTTTCTGGAAGAGTATGGCTTAAAAGAGCCTGGTTTACACAAACTTATCCGCACATCTTATGAGCTGTTGAACCTGATTACTTATTTTACAGCTGGCAAGAAAGAGGTAAGGGCCTGGACCATTCGCCGCGGCTGGAAGGCCCCACAGGCGGCAGGTGTGATCCATACCGATTTTGAGCGTGGCTTTATCCGGGCAGAAGTTATTAAGCTGGCCGATTACCAAAAATATAAAACTGAAGCTGCCATAAAAGAAGCTGGTAAAATGAATGTGGAGGGCAAAGATTATGTGGTTCACGATGGTGATATCATGCATTTTCGCTTTAATGTGTAGGTAAATAAATTTATAAAGTTTAGTTTTAGGCAAATACGTGTTGGACCAAAAGTAGCCGTTAAATGGTCTCTGTTAAACAATGTAACAGAGGTGGCGTTATGAGGAATGATTGGTACGCATTTTTTACCATTGGCATAAGGATATTAGAAGGTATAAATTTTTACAACCTTGAGGGTACGAATAATTTTTCTGTTGAAGAACAAAGGCGGCTATGTGCCTTTTCATCACCAGTATCTGCTGGCTCAGTTGATCAAGGGATTGATTCTGCAGGGTGGTGATCGCAAATACCGCGACTATGTTAATTACAACTTCTCCGGCTTAAAGGGGCAGACCAAGATTAGCCGTAATGGCTTGCATTACTATTCCAGTCGTATAACCTTGGTGCTTTCCAGCAGCGATAAGGATTTTATTGATTATTTGCTGAAGGTGCTCTTTACCTTTGAGCAGGTTGAAGTCGGTAACCTGATGATGGTACCGGAATATGTAGAGCAGGAGCACATGCCTGAAATCGCAGAGTCCACTAAGTTTATCTGCATTTCTCCCTTGGTACTGCTAAAGCCGGAATTTAATGATTCTTCCGCCAAGGCTTTTATCAACCCTACCAGCGACCAGTTTTCCGATATGTTGTATGAATCTACCATTCAGCGCATGGAAGCAGTAGGTGGTTTTTCCCAAGAGCAGTTGGCTTCTTTTTATAAATTTCAGGTTGTACCGGACAGGGGTTACCTGAACAAGATCAGGGAAGAGCAAAAGAAATTTGCACGCATTTACCCGCTGTTCGATCAGGACGTGAAATACGAAGTAAGGGGCTATACCTTTCCCTTTACCCTCTATGCTGCGCCGGAAGTTCAGCAGTTCATATTCTCGAATGGCTTAGGTTCCTGTACGCACAAAGGCTTTGGTATGCTGGACATTGCCAACAGCGATCCTACCCAACGCGCAACACCATACGAAGTAGAAGGGGTGAAAACCCGTCCGCAGCATACAACACAATCGCAGTCATCTACCACGCGGGAATAAGTAATGAATTGATTACCGGCCGGTAGATAGGGTGGTGTAGCCAACCAGCATATCGGTAGGCTTGGTGTTAGGGCGGTAATAAACAAAGACTTCATAAAAATTTTCCGTTTCGGAAAAGGTGCCCTCCACCGTGAGGGCATTTTCTTTGTTGCCCGACAGATACAGGTAGTTATACCAGCCCTGCTTTAAGGGAACATCTGCCGTATAGCCTTTTAATTCAGCATCATACTGCATGGTATAGGGCGGTAGGTTCTCATAGTTGCTAAAATCACCCGCTACATAGACTGGCCAGTTATAGGGTTGTTCAGCCTGAAGGAAAAAGTGGACAGCAGCATATTCTCCACTGATGCTGGGATCTTCGCGAAAATCCTGGTTGGCAATTACATAATTACCATTCAGGTCGTCCCGCTGGGCGTACGGCAGCCGGCCCCGCGGTTTGTCTGGTTGCAGAAAGGCATCCAGGCTTTTACGAACAGTATCTACCCGAATGGTACCTACATTTTGTCCATTGGCGCGTACTGTCCGCAAATCAAAAAATCGGAATTCATTACCCCCAAAGAAAGCATTGCTCAGGTCAAAAAGCTGGTATTCCAACTGTTGGGTGCCGGTACGGTCGCCGGTTGGCCTGAGGTTTACAACGGCATTATCCCAGCGCTGGTTCTGGCGGATCACTACTTTAAGCTGGGTGGTTGGATCCACAATCCCCGGCAGGTTGCGGTAAAGTACTTCCAGGTCTATTTGCTGCCGCTGCAGGCGCTCGCCGCCCGGGGCTGCAACCAGAAATGTTCTGACCGGCGCCTGGTTTTCATAGACCATGAAGCGACGACTTAGCACAACATCACTCGTATTGCGGTTGCGGTACACCACCAGCAGGTAATTACCACTCAGCTTTACGGGTGGTACCGTAAACTGGTAATGTACATAGGGCTGGCGAGTGTTATAGGAGAAGGAAAAGTCTGTGATGGGAAACTCATTATATTCATCCAGATACTCCAGCGTGCTCAGTCTGGATACTTCCCAGTTATAATCACAGCGAACAATGCGCACCTGGTAATCCTGCTTGTCCTGTTGCAGATCGTCGAAATGAAGGACCAGCTGGTTTTGTCCGTTCATGGGCGTGACTGCAGGCAGCAATTGGCTATTGGCTGTACCATCGTCGGGAAAAAGCTGCACCGTCTGTATGGAGTTCAGGTACTGGCGGTTTTGGGTCTGCAGACTTGACAGCGGCCCATTGGATGAGCTGCCGCCACTACCACCGGGTACTGGTGCACAGGCCTGTATAAAACTCAGTAACAGGGTACAGCAAAGTAAGGAGAACGATGGTAGCAATTGCTTCATGATTGATTATTCTAATTCCTCCAGCCGCAGCATAAGGGTTTCCCAATGGTCCTGTGCCTGCTCCAGCTTTTCCTTCACTCCGGCATATTGCGTATTAACTTCCTGTAAGCGGTTGGGGTTGCCAAAAACTTCGGGTTTAGAGAGCTCATTTTCCAGTGCTGCTACCTGCTGCTCCAGTTCTGTAACCAGTTTCTCAGCATCTTCCAGCTGGCGCTGCACCTGCTTCCGTTCTTTGTCATTACCGGGGTTTGCTTCTTTTTTAACTGCTGGCGCTGCTTTCTCTTGTTTGGGGGTTGGCTGAGCAGGGGCGGACTGGCCCTTCTTTTCTGCCTCCTGCTGACTTTGCCACCACACAAACTCATGGTAGGTGCCGGGGTATTCCTTGATAATACCATCTTCTATCCACCAGATTTTATTGGCAATATGCTGGATAAAGTGGCGGTTGTGCGATACTACAATATAGCTGCCTTCGTACTGTTCCAGCGCCTGAATCAGGATGTTCACCGATTGCAGGTCCAGGTGGTTGGTAGGTTCGTCAAGCAGCAGAAAATTGGCTTCCGACAACAGTGTTTTGGCCAGGGCAACCCTGGATTTTTCACCACCGGACAAGACCTTTATCTTCTTGAACACATCTTCGTCGGTAAACAGGAAACAACCCAGCAGGTTGCGCAGCTCTGTTTCTGTTTTCTTGCTGCCGGCCCCTTTCAGCTCATCCAGAATTTCGTTGTTTACGCCAAGGCTTTCCAGCTGGTGCTGTGCATAAAAAGCCATGTTCACGTTATGGCCTTCCTGGCGGCTGCCTTCCTGCACAGATTCTGTACCGGCAATAATGCGCAGCACCGTAGATTTACCTTTGCCATTGGCGCCAATAAAAGCAATTTTATCGCCGCGCCTGATTTCAGCCGTGCTATTCTTTAAGATCTGAACATCGCCATAAGCCTTGCTGATGTTTTCCAGCACCATCACAGATTTACCACTGGGACGACTCATGGTAAAGCGGAAGTTAACCCGGCGGTTTTCTTCCATCACAGCATCTACCTTATCCATGCGATCTAGCGCTTTTACCCGGCTTTGTACCTGGCGCGATTTAGATGCTTTGGCACGAAAACGCTCAATGAATCGCTCTGTCTGTCTGATCTGCGCTTGCTGGTTTTCATAGGCGTTGCGTTGCAGCTCGCTGCGCATTTCCTTTTCCTCCAGGTACTGATCGTAATTACCGACATAGGTGATCAGCTGCTGGCTTGTTACCTCCACCACCAGCTCTACCGTATTGTTTAGAAAGTCCTGGTCGTGCGAAACGATGATAAAAGCCCCTTCATAGGTTTTCAAATAATTCTCCAGCCACTGGATAGAGGGAAGGTCCAGGTGGTTGGTGGGCTCATCAAGCATAAGCAGGTCGGGCTTTTGCAGCAGCAGTTTGGTCAGCATCACGCGCATGCGCCAGCCACCACTAAACTCCTTTAAAGGACGGTGCAGGTCTTCGGTCCTAAAGCCAATGCCTTCCAGTACGGCCTCTGCCTGCGACTGCATGCTGTAACCACCCAGCCGATCAAATTCTTCCTGCTGCCTGCTTAATTTCTCCACCAGCTTATCGCTGTAGTCGGTTTCCAGCAGGTGCAATGATTTTTCTATCTGTCGCTGCAGGTTTACCGCATCGCCAAAGGCCTCCATGGCAACCGTAAGAATGCTGTCATTGGTTTGATAGGAGAGCAGGTCCTGGTTTAGAAAACCAATGGTGGTATCGTTACTTTTAGAGATTTGTCCGCCATCGGGTACGTACTCACCATCGATGAGGCGCAGCAAAGTAGACTTGCCTGTACCATTTAAACCTACCAGACCTATTTTTGCTTTTGGAACTATGTGAAGGTTGGCATCTTCATACAAAGGACGGTCGCCAATGTAATACGACAGATTATTGATAGAAATCATGCGGCAAAGGTAATGAATTTAGTGATTATTTGCTGGCACTGACCTGACGGTTTGATAATAGTGCTGGAAGGTGTAATTGATCAGCAATACCTATAATAAAACCAAATGCAAAAGCGCCAGTTGTAATAAGGTTATTTTAACAATTTATTTTGTATTGCTCAATGCTGAGAAAAATGAAGCAAACATTTGTATGTGCCTGTCTGCTACTGGCT
>JASLAE010000006.1 GCA_030147305.1 Cesiribacter sp. | reverse complement strand
GCGATCAGTAAAAAATAAAGCCCCGAACCTGCGTCCGGGGCTGTATCTTGGTATAAAAGCCAAGCTTACTATTTTGTCTGGATTCGAGATTATTTCAAAACCTGACACTGCGCGCCGGTCTACAAATACTTCTCCCCTTTTTGCGTTTTTACTTCATTCACATATTCGCGGAAACGGGCTTCATCATCTTTGTTGCAGATAATGATTACATCGTCGCACTGGGCCACCAGGTATCCCTGCAAGCCCTGCACCACCAGCAGATGATCTTTGTCTGATTTGATCATGCAGTCTTTTACATCGAAAAGTACTGCATTTGCATCTATGGCATTATTCTGATTGTCCTTGTGCCGTATTTCGTGCAGGGAGGCCCAGGAACCCAGATCTGACCAGCCAAAATCGGCCAGTACCACATACACATTTTCTGCCTTCTCCATAATGCCATAATCAATAGAGATATTTTTGCATTGTGAGTAAGCAGAACGGATAAAGCTATCTTCGTCGGGGCTGTAATAACAGGTTGGGCAGTCATCAAAGATCTCCGCCACCTCTGGCAAATGCCGCTCGAACGCCTCTATGATAGCATTGGCACTCCAGATAAAAATGCCGGCATTCCAGACAAAATCGCCACTATCCAGAAAAGTTTTTGCCAGCTCCAGCTGAGGCTTTTCGGTAAAGGTCTTTACCTTTTTAAAAGTAGCGCCCGGTTCTTTAATGTACTGGATGTATCCGTAACCTGTCTCCGGGCGGTTAGGCCGGATGCCAAGGGTAATCAGCTTATCGCCTTTTTCGGCTTCCTGCAATGCTTTTTCAATGGTTTGAACGAATTCAGTTTCATGAAAAATGGCATGGTCGGAGGGCGCTACCACCATGGTAGCATTAGGGTTTTTCTGCCGGATCTTGTATGCTGCATACGCCACGCATGGGGCCGTATTCCTGCGCACCGGTTCGGCCAGAATTTGTTCATCGGCCAGATCTGGCAGCTGTTCTTTTACTAGCGGCACATAGGTGGAATTGGTGACGATATAAATATTTTCAACAGGACAAACGTTTTTGAACCGGCTGGCTGTCATTTGTAGCAGGGATTGGCCGGTGTTAAGCACATCTAGAAATTGCTTAGGCTGGTTGTTGCGGCTGTAGGGCCAGAAACGGCTACCAATACCCCCGGCCATGATCACTACATAAAAATTTGGGTTCATAGCTATATAATGCCTTCTTTGATAAGATTGTGAATATGTATAAAACCTACCACCTGCTGGCGTTCGTCTTCGCTCACCACCACCAACTGGCTGATGTTGTTCTCCTGCATTAGTTGCAGTGCTCTTACTGCGTAATCGGAGGGAAATATAGTCTTAGGTTTTGGTGACATTACTTCCCTGGCGCGTAAGCTACTAAAATCCTCAAATTTCTGAAGCATGCGCCGCAAATCACCGTCTGTAATGATGCCCATTAACTCACGGTCTGCAGATAATACGGCTGTGGCGCCAAGACGTTTACTGGAAATCTCTATAATTATGTCTTTAAGGCTGTCATTTTCGAAAACAACTGGTAATTCATTATCGGGATAAATATCGCTTACCTTTAGGTAAAGCTGCTTGCCCAGCGACCCGCCCGGGTGCAAACGTGCAAAATCCTGGCTGGTAAATCCCCTGGCCTCTAACAGGCAAACAGCCAGTGCATCTCCCAAAGCCATCTGTACTGTAGTGCTGGTTGTAGGTGCCAGGTTATTGGGGCAAGCCTCCTGGTCTATGGTAGCATTCAGTACAAAATCGGCCTGCCGGGCCAGGTAAGAATTTGTATTACAAACCATGGCGGCCAGTAGTGCCCCCGTTCTTTTCAATAACGGCACCAGAACTTTAATTTCCGGAGTGTTCCCGCTCTTGGAGAGGCAGATTACCAGGTCCTTTTTTTGTACCATACCCAGGTCGCCATGGATAGCATCTGCCGCGTGCATAAACAGCGCTGGCGTACCGGTAGAATTAAGGGTAGCAACGATCTTATTGGCCACAATGGCGCTCTTTCCAATGCCCGTAATCACTACCCTGCCCTCCAGGGCCAGAATGGCTTCCACACAGGCTTCGAAGCGGTCATCCAGGTAAGCGCTAATCTGTTGTATGGCAGCGGCTTCCTGCTGCAATACTTTTTGTGCAATCTGCGTTAAATTCTTAGCTTTTAGCAAAGCGGATGCATTTTTCTGTTAAATTGCAAATATAGAAAAAAAGGTGGCTTAACCTTAAGAAGAGAAGCGTACGATGTTAGTGGACCATAAAGAAGTCTTGAAAGAAAGGTTAAAAGAAGTATTCGGTTACGATCAGTTCAGAGGAAACCAGGAGGCTATTATTCAAAATGTGCTTGATGGACGAAACACTTTCGTTATCATGCCAACAGGAGCCGGAAAATCGATGTGCTACCAACTGCCAGCACTCGTGCGCGAAGGAACAGCCATTGTAATCTCTCCCCTGATTGCCCTGATGAAAAACCAGGTAGATCAGCTCAATGCGTATGGGGTACAGGCGCATTTTCTCAATTCTACCCTTAGCAAAGCAGAAATTAACCGTGTTAAGAAAGAAACCATTGCCGGCAGGACCAAACTCCTGTATGTGGCACCGGAATCTCTTACCAAAGACGAAAACATAGAATTTCTTACAAAGGCAGATATTTCCTTTGTAGCGATAGACGAAGCACACTGTATTTCTGAGTGGGGTCATGATTTCCGCCCCGAGTACCGCCGCATACGCACCATCATCAGCCGACTGGGCAACCTTCCTGTGATTGCTCTTACGGCAACGGCAACGCCCAAGGTGCAGCAGGACATCCAGAAAAACCTGGAAATGCATGAGGCAGACGTATTCCTGTCGTCTTTTAACAGGAAGAACCTCTACTATGAGGTTAGACCTAAAAAGCATACCAAAAAACAACTGGTGCGCTTTGCCAGCCAGTACAAGGGCAAATCTGGCATTGTGTACTGCCTCAGCCGCAAGAAGGTAGAGGAGATAGCGGAGCTACTCCGTGTAAACGGGTTCAAAGCTGCGCCGTACCATGCAGGGCTCGATCCTGCCGTGCGCATGAAAAACCAGGATGATTTCCTGAATGAAGAAGTAGACATCATTGTAGCTACCATTGCTTTTGGCATGGGCATCGATAAACCCGATGTTCGCTTTGTGGTGCATTACGATACGCCCAAATCGCTGGAAGGCTACTACCAGGAAACTGGCCGTGGCGGCCGCGATGGGCTGGATGGCCACTGCCTGATGTTCTACAGCTACAATGATATTCTAAAGCTGGAGAAATTCAACAAAGACAAGCCTGTTACCGAACGCGACAATGCAAAAGTGCTGCTGCAGGAAATGGCTTTTTATGCCGAGTCATCGGTGTGTCGTCGCCGCCAGCTGCTGCATTATTTTGGTGAGTCTGTGGAGAAAGACTGTGGCTTCTGCGACAACTGTGTAAATACCCGCGAGCGCTTCGAGGCAAAAGAACCGCTTACACTGGTACTGCAGGCCGTAGACCAAACCGATCAGCGTTTTGGTTTGCAACATGTGGCAGAGGTAATCCAGGGCACCGAAAACCAGTACGTACTCAGCTATAGCCATAATGCGCTGCCCATTTGGGCCAAAGGAAATACCCAGACACTTGATTTCTGGAAATCTGTTGTTAGGCAGGCCCTGCTCTATGAGTACCTCGAAAAAGATATAGAGAACATTGGGGTTTTGAAAATAACACCAAAAGGTGCTCAGTTCCTGATTAACCCCCAGCCCTTTACCTTTACCAAAGACCACAACTACAGCACCGACGAGGTAGAGGAGGAAAACGAAAAAGAAATGCCGGTGGTGCAGCGTGCTTATGACGAAGCCCTGTTCAGCATTCTGAAAGACCTGCGCAAAAAGCTGGCGAAGCAAAAAAACCTGCCGCCTTATGTGGTATTTCAGGACCCTTCGCTGGAGGAAATGGCAACAGTTTACCCAACCACTACCGATGCCCTGAGCCAGATCCAGGGGGTGGGCATGGGCAAGGTGAGCAAGTTTGGCAAGCCATTTATCGAAGCCATAAAAAAATATGTAGAGGACAACGAAATTGTTGCTGCCTCGGATGTAGTGGTCAAAACTTCAGGCACCCGTTCCAAGACCAAGATCTTTGTTATTCAGCAGATAGACCGCAAAATTGACCTGCAGGAAATCGCCGAGGCCCAAAATCTATCCATGGAGGAACTGCTTTCCGAAATTGAGCACATCTGCTACTCTGGCACCAGGCTAAACCTGGACTATTACCTGGATGATTACATAGACCAGGAACGCCAGGAAGAGATTTATGATTACTTTATGCAGGCCGAAACCGATAGCCTGCGACTGGCCCTGGAGCACCTGGGCGATAATGACTATACCGAAGAAGAGCTGCGATTGATGCGCGTTAAATTCTTATCTGAAAACGCAAATTAAGTAAGCGGCCTACCCTAAATAATTTCCCGATTCCGGAAGAAAGCTTCCTTTATCAGGCTCTCCCTTTCAAGAGAGCCTGTTTTATTTTAAATTTCGTAAATTTTTAACCTGCGATCTTATCAGCTATGAATATTCTAATCATTGGTTCTGGAGGGCGGGAACATGCGTTGGCCTGGAAAATAAAGCAAAGCCCACGCTGCTCCCGACTCTATGTAGCGCCTGGCAATGCCGGCACCGCCCAGATTGCCACGAACTTACCCATTGGTGTAGAAGATTTTAGTGCTATAAAAAATGCAGTATTCGAAAACGAGATCAGGCTGGTGGTGGTTGGCCCGGAGGCACCCCTCGTTGCGGGGATTCGGGATTTCTTTGAACAGGATAAGGAACTTAAAAATATTGCCCTGATCGGCCCGGGCAAACATGGGGCGCAACTGGAGGGCAGCAAAGACTTTTCGAAGGCTTTTATGCTGCGCCATAACATACCCACTGGCAAAGCCAGAACCTTCACCAAAGAAAATTTAAAAGAAGGCTTTACCTATCTGCAGCAAATGCCACTGCCTATTGTGCTTAAAGCCGATGGGTTAGCCGCCGGCAAAGGGGTCGTTATCTGCCCTCATGTTGAAGAGGCCCACAAAGTACTTGAAGAAATGCTGGTTGCTGAAAAATTTGGAGCTGCCAGCCAAAAAGTACTGGTAGAAGAATTTCTGGACGGCACCGAACTAAGTGTTTTTGTGTTAACCGATGGAAAGCATTATGTGATGCTGCCAGAAGCCAAGGATTACAAGCGTATTGGTGAAGGTGACACCGGCCCTAATACAGGCGGCATGGGTGCTGTTTCGCCAGTGAGCATTGCAGATGCAGCATTTATGACCCTGGTAGAAGAACGGGTGGTAAAGCGTACCATTGCAGGCCTGCAAAAGGATAACATTCCTTTTCAGGGCTTCTTGTTCATTGGTTTGATGAAGGTAAAAGGCGAGCCCTTTGTGATTGAATATAACGTTCGTCTGGGCGACCCGGAAACTGAGGCCATAATGCCCCGTGTGGAAAATGACCTGGTAGAACTGTTTATGGCAACGGCAGAAGGCCGTTTAGCAGACCTAAAGTTACAGACTGCTTCTTTCGCCACAGCAACGGTGGTCATGGTTGCAGGTGGTTATCCGGATGCATACGAAAAGGAAAAGACCATTGCCGGCTTAGACCATGCTGTTTCGGAACAGGCCCATGTGTTTCATGCAGGCACAAAATTTGTGAATGAAAGGATAGTAAGCAATGGCGGTAGGGTCCTGGCCATTACCGGACAGGGCGCTAATTTACAGGAAGCATTAGAGCAGGCTTATCGCCAGGTAGAAGCTATTAACTGGGAAAAAAGCTATTACCGCCGCGATATTGGGCAGGATGTATTGGTTTAATACGTCCTTTTGCTTAATATCGTCAGAATGCGAATACTGAAACGCTGCCCCAAGGCAGTGTTTAACTAAAAGTAGGGAAGATTAATATGGGATGTATATCATGCAGTACACCAGCGAGCAATGGAAGCAGCGTATCCGGTTGTCAGAACAACGGAGCCTGCAGCACTGGCGGCTGTAATAAAATGAATGTTTTTGACTGGCTCTCCAACATGGACATGCCGGTAGTAGATAAGTTCGACATAGCCGAGGTCCGCTTTAAGAACGGGCGCAAGGAATTCTTTCGCAACATCAATGGCATAGAGCTTACCACCGGCGATCCGGTGGTGGTGGACGTACCCAATGGACATCATATTGGCTATGTTTCGCTGCAGGGCGAGCTGGTAAGGCTGCAGATGCAAAAGAAAAAGGTCAAGAACGACGACAATGTTCGGGCCATTTACCGCATTGCCACCCAGAAAGACCTGGAGAAGTATGTAGAGCTCCAGAACAAGGAGATGCCCATCATGTACCGCACCCGGGAAATTATCCGGGACCTGAATTTAAACATGAAGCTGACCGACATCGAGTACCAGGCAGATGGCACCAAGGCTACTTTCTTTTACTCAGCCGATGATCGGGTCGATTTCAGGCAGCTGATCAAACTCCTGGCTTCTGAATTCAGGCTGCGGGTAGAGATGCGGCAGATCAGTCTGCGCCAGGAAGCCGGCCGGCTGGGCGGCATTGGCTCATGTGGTCGCGAGCTTTGCTGTGCCACCTGGCTTACCGACTTTAAAAGTGTTAGTACCACTGCTGCCCGCTATCAGAATCTGTCGCTCAATCCAAGCAAGCTGAGCGGACAATGTGGCCGTTTGAAATGCTGCTTGAACTACGAGCTGGAAACCTATATGGATGCCCTGGAGGATATTCCTGCGGTTAACCAGCCACTGGTGACTGAAAAAGGTGAGGCTTATCTTCAGAAAACTGATATTTTCAGGAAGATGATGTGGTTTGGTTATTCCAACGAAGATCAG
>JASLAE010000432.1 GCA_030147305.1 Cesiribacter sp. | reverse complement strand
TACAAAAATTCACGCCTGTGATGGCTGGTCATTTCGTAATAACCCTGCTGATCGGTACTGACTACAGACTGGCCATCTGTGACCACTACCCCTTGTAGCCCCCCTTGCTTGTGACCCTGCCTTTTACTTTAATAGGCTTGTGAGGTGCCGAAAAAGGGTTTAAGGCAGCAGGCAGGTCTAATGGCATCAGCCCTAATGCACCTAATCCTCCGGCGGTCAATCCTAAATGCTTGAGAAACTCTCTTCTGTTTTTCATGTCAGGTGATAAAGAAATTTGATAAATAACATTTGTGACGGTGAAGATGGTGGGATCACAACGGCTCCTCTTCACTACTTCAGGGCGCAAGGCGTTCTCTCAACCATTGGGGACGATCGTTGTGATTTTAGGATAAGTTACCCCTCTACACAAATGCATTTAGCCTGCTACTTAGGCATTTCCTGTTGTTCAACAATTCCAGGCAGAAAAACCCCATCCTTCACCTTGAAGCTTAGACTAAGTAAATGGCTTATGACAGGGGCTACATCTTCCAGTCCCATCAGCGATATAACCACGCCTGCTTTTATTCCTGCACCATAGGCGATAAAACCAGTTTGTATATCCTTGGAATCAGGAAAAAAACCATGGGTACCCCCTGAAGCACTTTTCAAGGGCGCTTCATAGCCGGAAGCAATAGCTATACCTTTTACCGGTGCAATGGCTAAACTTATCGTGGGGTCTGCTCCGATGCTTTTCAATTCCTCCTGCTCCACCAAGCGAAATAACTTTTTATACTGCTGCGGTAGGTTTTGATAAATCTCCTTTACCTGTTGTAGTGTTTTTTTGTCCTTTGGATCTTTTAGGTGCAAAAAAGCAGCGGCGCCTGAAGTATGCCAGGTAGCTTTCCAATTACCCCGGTCCTTTTGAGGTTCCATTAATCCCGCCTGCACCAGGTGATAGTTCGGTTGAAAGGCCGAATGAATATCCACAAATCCATGATCACCAGCAATGATAAAAGTTGTTTCCGCTAATATACCTGCCCGCTGAGCCGCTTCTACCATTTTCCCAACCGCACGATCAGCAGCGGCGAGTGCTTTGTGTACCATAGGCCCTTCCCTACCCTCCACATGCTGAAAGTGGTCAGTGGCAATCAAATGTACGGTCATAAAGTTAGGCTTATACTTTTCCAGGGTATAAGCAGCCATTTCTCCAGTACGATCCTCCCGGTTCATATAGTCACCATTAAAAGTCGTGCTGTTCAGCTTACCGGCGACTTCAGTTTCAAGTTCTGCCATAAAGCCTTTGGGCATTTCATGCTGCCGGGTTACTTCAAGCTCCCCATATCCTTCTTCCGGCGACCACACCTCGGGTACATTGTAATCTACCGGTGCTCCCACAGAAACCGGCCAGAAAAAGCTTGCACTGGTCAACCCCGCTTCTCTTACGGCATCCCACAGGGTTTGGGTCTGGATCAAGGATTCCTCCCAATACCATCGTCCGGTAGGTCCTTCAGGCTCAAAAGGTGAATTATAGTAAATGCCATGGTTTGCAGGCATAGCCCCCGTAATGAGGGTGGTGTGGGAGGGATAAGTGACTGAGGGAAAAACCCCTCTTACACCCTGGGCATAGGCTCCCTTTTCAGCCATTTCTTTCAGATAGGGTGCGGGCCACTTTTCCTCTATATAGAAATCCGGCCGAAAGCCATCAATAGATATTAATACAACATGTTTAGAAGGTGATTGCCCTAAAACAGCTCCAGCACAAAACAAACTCACTATTAACAAGAAATGCTTTTTCATATATCATCATTATTGAAGACCACCATTTTAGCTTAGGCGCTTGTTCAAGTCTTCTATTCTTTATTTATCTAGGATTATCACCTGGCTCTCCAGCACCTTATTGTCTAATCCTCTGATCTGTAATTTGATTTCCACTGGACTTTTGCTCCAGTCAATCTCCATCAAACCAAAATTCAATACATTTACTAAATTACCCATCCGGAACTTATTGGATTCAGCGTGATTGTTAGTGGCTGAATGAGTTAGACCGCTGGCTGTTACTTCATAAATAGGATAAGAAACTTCCAAACTTTCATATTTAGAGATTTCTGCAATGTGCCTGTCTCCACTAAGCAGCATAACTCCTTTTGCTTTACTATCACCAATTAATTTAAAGAGCCGCTCCCTTGCCTGTGGAAAATTCGCCCACTTCTCATGGGGGTGTTCTTCTGGGATGAACTGTATTCCACCTCCGATAAAATTAACAGCTGCCTTACTTTCCCTTAATTCTTTCTCCAGCCATAGCCACTGCTCCTCTCCCAATATATCTCCTGCAATATTTGGCAGGTAGCTTTTATCTATTTTAGACAGGGTATCCCGGTGGTACCTGCCATCCAGCAGTATAACTTTCACCTGATTTGCTCCGCTACCATATGTATAGGAAGTATAGGCACCCTTGCGTTTCCATCGCTCACTATCCTCGGGCTCATCCAGAAAATCCAGCATCAACTGCTGACTTTCTTCCTTATGGGGATACCCTATCCCTGCATCGTTTCTTCCATAATCATGATCGTCCCAGATTCCTATTACCGGAGCTGTTTTTAACAATTTCTGATAACCGGGATTTTGCTTTTGAATTGTATACTTCTCCCGAAGCACATTCATATCATCAGTATCTCCGTATATGTTATCGCCAAGCCAAATCCAGAGATCCGGGTCATTAGCCCTGATAAAATTCCACATTGGCTGCTCTGCATCATGCCTGTTACAAGAACCAAATGCAATGGTGGTAACTGCGTTAGGCTCCTGGAATGAAAAGAGGATAAAGGCAAAAATCAACAGACCCACCAATAAGCAACTAAGTCTATAATACATTTATGTAGAGGTAAGGTAAAAGAATAGATTATAAAGCAGCGCCTCAGCATATGCTGAGGCGCTGCAGGAATCGGTTAAAGATTAGAAAGCATAGCGTACGCCTAGCTGTATCTGGTAAGGCGTTCCAGACTTTTGCGTTTTACCTACGCTGGGGTTCACTTCGTAAGAATACTGACTGGTCTCCTGATCAAAGCCCTGCACATTCAATAAGTTTTGCCTGCCCAAAGCATATCTGCCTCCCCATTCCTTATTCAGGAGGTTAGCAAAATTGAATACATCGACTGAAAGCTCGATTGACTGGCTTCTGAAGGTACGGATCATCTTGGCCAGTCGTAAATCGACAGTGCCATAAAAAGGATTCCGTCCTCCGTTTCGCTCAATAATCCTTCCGTAATTTTCCCTGATATACTCTTTGGCACTTTCTTCCACCCCTGGATCTGCCAGCACGCCCTGAAGACCACTGGCAATCTCGATAGGGGTATTTGGATTGTTTGGGTCGAATACATAGGCAAGGTCATTGATGTTCACAAAGTCGCCATTCAAATCCCTGTTTACAACAAAAGAATAGCGTGTTCCACCTACACCACTAAATCGGGCGCCAAAATTAAATCCTTTGAAAGTGGGGCTGGTACCATAAACAACCAGCTTAGATCCGAAGTCATTATCAGATGGACTCAGATCTCCTAATACTCTGGGATCACTGGCAACAGGTAAAAACAAGGTAGCACTGTTCGCCACACAGCAGTTATAGGAGGTATTATCCTCTGTTTTATTTAACGTATAACTGGCATAGAGGCTACCATCCTTTGGCAGCTGCACTTCTGCATCTATTACCGCAGTCATTTGGCGAAGCTTACCCTCCGAAACCAGCTCCATTACACGACCCGCCTGATCGGTGATCCGGGCATTGATATTACTGGTGAACCCAGTGGCAGAAATTGTACTAGCCGGAACAAATACTCCCCTATTTCCTTCATTCTCCAGAGTAAAATAAGGGTCATTTACCATGTTACGGTCAAAGTAGTGGTAATTATTAACGGTGTACCCATATAAAAGATTGACCCCTAAACGCAGCCAATTGCTGAACAAATGGTTATAGTTCACATTTGCTTTCCAGGTATATGGCACCTGAAAGTCTTTGCTGATCAGGTTTATGGTAGAAACAGGATTGACTGATACATACTCAGTGCCTGGTATGCTGGTAGGATCTTCGCGGTAAGCATCAAAATTTGGTGTTGGAATTACATCTCCATTTTCTACATCCAGGAAAATTTCTGCCAGCTTGGTTCCGCTATTTTGGATATTGTTCACCTGGGCATAATAATGTGGTTGAGCAGCAAAAGCGCCTCCTCCTATTTTCAGAATGTTCCTTTTCTGTCCTCCAATGTCCCACGTCATCTGGAATCGAGGCTGAATGTTATTCCAGTCTGTAGGTGACTCATCGGTTCGGATTCCAAACTGCTGCTCTACCACAGGATTGTAGTCTGCCGCTGTTAAGAAGCTGGTCACATCCCAGCGTAATCCTAGTGTTGTAGATACATCTGGATGGAGCGTAAACTGCGCCTGACCAAATACAGAAGCATCCAGCACCCATTGCTGCACATCTGGCGTACCTTGTAAAGGTACCTCACGCTGATACCTGAAAGGGTTTTTTAATTCCAGATCCTCTATTGACTTAAAAAAGAAACGGCCATTTTGCTCGTTGGATAAATAGGTATCAAGGTAAGTGAGCATGTTGTCCGTTCCAAAGGTAAAGTTTACATTGCCCTTGGTTAGGTAAGAGGTATTGATGAGTTGAACCTGCTTCTCGAGGTTCGCTTCCGGCGTAAACCGCTGCCCCCCAAATTGAACAGTTACTTTACGACTCTTACCATCCGGGAGCACTGAAGTTACTTCTGTGATAGCCCTTGGAATATTCGTAAAAGGTATTCCCTGGTTCGGCTCAAACTTCCGCTCGGCATGCTGATACTGAAGTTTAAATTCATTCAGGAAATTAGAGGAAAGCGCAGAGCGTAACGACAGCATAGTGCTGTTTTCCATCGAAGAGTAATTTGAATAAGTCTCCAGAAAAACAATGTTGTTGTTGTCATCAACACTTTCCGGATTATTCCATTTACTAAAGTTGTTGCGAAGCGTTAGGCGGTGCTTGGGACTAAGCTGCCAGTCAATTCTTGTGAAGAAAGTATTGGCAGTTGTTTTCCGCTCAAAGGCGCCTACTTGCGGTAAGGTACTGCTTACACCATAAAGATCTCTGGCAATAGAAATCACCCTGTCAAGATTTTCTTTGGTAATGCCCAAAGCCTGTTCATCGGACTCATTTCTAATATCAGCTATAAAAAAAGGCGATTGATCATCCTGGCGGTCAAAGGCTAAGAAGATATGCATCTTGTCTTTGATGATGGGGCCTCCAAGACTTAACCCCCATTGGGTTGTGGTAAAGTCCTGCTCCCGTTCATTGCCTCTGATATCATATTTGTTGGCCAGCCAGTCGGCCCTGTGGTAGGTGAAAAGGGATCCGGACCAGGTATTTGTGCCCGATTTCGTTACAACATTAAAAGCCCCTCCTGCCTGTCTGCCCTGCGTTACATCATATACATTAGTCGCCACTTCAAACTCACGGATGGCTTCCATAGAAACCGTGTAGGGACCACGGCCGAGTTCACCTGCTGTTAGCTGATTTCTTGCATTTACCCCATCGAGGGTGATATTGGTAGATGTCCTGCGTTGTCCTCCCAGGTTTATGCCCCCACCTGCCAGGGGCGACAGGCTACCCAGATCAGTAAAGTTCCTGTTTTGCACGGGTACTTTTTTTAGTTCCTGGCTGGTGATAGCCGTACTTTCGCCAAAGCGATCGATGCGATTGGTTAAACCCTGGCTGGTAATGACCACCTGCTCAAGCTCTGCGACAGACTCCGTAAGTGCAAAACTTAAATTTAATCGATCACTTTGGTTCAGGGTTAAACCGTTTTGAACTTTATCGGCATAACCAACAAAGCTTGCTTTTACGGTGTAGGGACCTCCTAAAGGAAGCTGGTTGAAGGTAAATTTTCCCTCGGCATTGGTTACGGTACCGGTTTGAAAACCCGTAGACTCGTTCTTCACAATGATTGTTGCTCCCGGCAGGGACTCACCCATTTCATCACTGACTTTTCCGTACAGGGATGCATTGGTAGACTGTGCCAAAGCCTTGGTGATACTCATGCCGAGCATCAAACAAGTAAGAAAAATAAAGGCTAAAAAGGTACATCTTTCTCTCATGAGAAATTAAGTTTAGGGTATTTGAATGCCCCAATTTCCCATTTGATTTTACAAAACAGGTTAGAGAATTATTGCCAAAGCTTTAATTAATACCCCATAATAAATTCATAATCGTGCCAAAACCTTACATAACAAATGCAGCTAGCCCCTAGCATAAATTCTGTTTAGTTTGCTTCACAGCATTGATCTTGACAATAGACATATAATTTGCCAGATACAGATAATTCTTGAAGTTGTTATAAAGTATTTGGTTCTGGGACTGACCGCAGATAAAGGTGAATGTTAAATAATGATTAGCCTTTTGCTTTTGTCGGAGAGGTTCTTTGCCAATAGTACCAATCTATAACCTATTGCCTCTTTTGTTAGCCTAAAGAAGTTTGGACTAGTCTGCAGTTAATGCCGCTTCAGAAGGTTTGTAAAGCATTGGCTGGACATATTGATCATCCAGAGATCTCAATTTGTTAATATACCTACCGAGATAGACAAGAAATTATCTACTGGTCGCACTACATACACAAGCCAGAAGCAGTGGGGATACCCCGATACTCTGCCTCAAATAACATGTCTTTAAAAAATATCTTGTCCCGACTGGTATTGCGCTTCGTTTTGGATCTCTTACTCTCCCAGTTTACTTCCCTGAGCACCCCTACGGCAAATTGCACAACACTTCCATATTTGTACGGAAGCTTAAATTCCTC
>JASLAE010000374.1 GCA_030147305.1 Cesiribacter sp. | reverse complement strand
AGATTTGCACAAGTGAGTGCATTGGGGATGTAATGTTTAATGCTCACGCGTATGCTATTATTTCAAAAAGGGGTTGTGCTTTTTTTCATGGCCTATGGTAGTAGCCGGCCCATGGCCACAATATATTTTAGCATCGTCCGGCAGGGTGAATAACTTTTCATGGATGCTCCGGATCAGGGTGTCATGATCGCCACCGGGCAGGTCTGTTCGGCCAATACTGCCCCAAAACAAACAATCTCCATTGATACAGAACTTTTGTTCCGGCTGCCAGAAAGCAACATGCCCGGGTGCATGGCCAGGAACAAAGAGTATCTTCAGCACGCTGTTGCCTACTTTTAGTTGTTGTTCTTCCTTTAGCCACAGTTGAGGCTCCAGGGGCTGATAGCGTGAAAAGCCATACATGGGAGCATAGGTAGGCACCGCCCTGAGCACCTGTGCTTCTTTTTCATGGATCTGCAGTGGCAGGTTCCAGGTTTTATGCACAAACCAGTTGCCCAGAACATGGTCAATGTGGCAATGGGTGTTGAGCAGGAGTGTGGGTAAGAGTTGTTTTTCTTCAATGAATGATTTTAGCGTTTCCTGCTCCTCTGGTTCATAGCACCCCGGATCAATGATGGCAGCCTCGCGGGTTTCATCGTCATAAAGCACAAAACTGTTTTCAGCAAATGGATTAAAAGTAAAACTCTCTACCTGGATCATAAGGCCTTTTTTACAAAAATGTATTTAATTTTGACTATTTACCAAGGCAATTTGTTTTCTTTCGCCCATGAAGGTAGATGCTTTGCTGATAGGACAGGGTTTGGCTGGTACGCTCTTGTCGTACAACCTGAAAAAACAGGGGCTCTCGGTTATGGTGCTGGACCAGCCTCAGCTTACAGTGGCCAGCCGGGTGGCGGCCGGTTTATACAACCCGGTTACCGGCAGGCAAATGGTAAAAACCTGGTGGGCAGACCGTTTGTTTCCCTTAATTCCCCAGGCTTATGGCGAACTGGAGCAGCTTACAGGCAGGAAATTTCTACACGAAATACCTATTTACCGCCCATTTGTTTCAGTTGCAGAGCAAAATGACTGGTTTGGCCGCTGGAGCGATTCCGCTTATGCACCCTACATACAGCACGTATATGATACACCGCAATTTACACCCTGGGTAAAAAACCCATACGGAGGTTTATTGCTGCAGAAAACAGGCTGGATTGATCTGCCGCAACTGCTCGAAGGCTGGAAAAGCTACTTGCAGGAAGAAGGTTGTTTCCGGGATGAGGTGTTGAATGAAGAAGCATTACAATTTTCAGATACAGGCGTGCAATACGGTGATTTAGAGGCTCGTTGGGTTATTTACTGTAGTGGCACTGCACAATTGCAAAGCAAGTACTGGCACTGGTTGCCCCTGCGGCCGGTAAAAGGAGATGTGCTGCTGATAAAAGCAGCTGCAGAGCTGCCGGTTATTCCCAACAGAGGTGTTTTTCTGGTGCCACTGGGTAGAGGGCGGTTCAAGGCCGGTTCTACGTACAATCATCAGGATTTACAATTGGTGCCAGACCCCAAAGCCAGGCAGGAGATTGAAGAAAAATTAGAAGAACTGATGAACATGCCCTGGCAGGTGGAGGACCAGCAGGTAGGCATCAGGCCTGCTACTAAAGATCGCCGGCCTATTGTTGGCAGGCACCCGGCACACAAATCTCTGCTTGTTTTTAATGGCTTAGGTACCAAGGGCGTTAGCCTGGCACCTTATTGTGCAAATATCTTAACGCAACACCTTAAAAATGGCGTAGATCTGGCAACAGAAATATGTATTGAGCGGTTTTATTCGTTATATTAAGTTAATTGCCCATACGAAAGGCTTATGTCTATATTTACACGTTGTCTGCTGGCGCTTTGCTGCCTGCTTTTACCTTTCAGCTTGTCTGCCCAGTTAACCAAACCTTCCTTTGGTAAAAACCGGTTGCAGCACAAAGAATTTAACTGGCGCTATTACAGCACCAGTAATTTCGATATCTATTTTTATGATGATGGCCAGGCACTGGCCAAACTCACCGCCAGCTACATGGAAGATGAGTATGACAGGATCACCGATGTACTGGGGTATGCACCTTACTCAAAAACAAAAGTTTTTCTCTATAACTCACTGGCAGACCTGCAACAAAGCAACGTTGGCGCCAACAGCAATCCCTTTACAGTGGGCGGCCAAACCAACTTTGTAAAATCTCAGGTAGAAATTGCTTTCCCCGGCTCACAGGAAGAATTTAAAGATGAACTGGTGCTGCGCGTATCTCATATGTTGCTGATGGACATGATGTTTGGTGGCAGCTTGTCAGATATTTTTCAGAACACTTACCTGATGACCCTGCCCGAGTGGTTTCTGGAGGGCGCAGCCCGCTATGTTGCCTATGGCTGGGGCATGCAGATGGACGACTACATCCGTGACGAATTTAAAGATGGCAAAGCACCAAAATTATCTAAATTAAAAGGTCTGCCCGCTGCCCTTACCGGCCAGGCCGTCTGGAATTTTATTGCAGAAGAACACGGACGTTCTAACATCTCCAACATCTTAAACTATACCCGTATCATTAGAAATGAGGAAATGGCCATCTCCAATACGCTGGGTATGCCTTTTCGGCAGTTTTTAAATGCATGGGAGCGTTACTACACTACTGCTACCGATGAGGTGCTCACGGATTATACCATACCGGAGGAGTCGCTGATGGTGACTGACAAAGGGAACGGATTACATTTGCACAACAGCGTTGCGTTGAGCCCCGGCGGCAGGTACCTGGCTTACACAGAAAATCATCGGGGTCGCTACAACATTAAGGTGAAGGATTTAACGAACGGTAAAACCAAAACCGTTCTGGAGAGTGGGTACAGAATATTAGATCAGCAAACGGATGATACCATCCCACTCGTAGAATGGCAGGATAGCACAAGCCTGGGAGTTATGAGTGTGCGTAAAGGCCTGTATACGCTTTATCTTGTGAATGTGCTTAATAAGCGCAGCGAGCGGCAAACCATCCGGAAGGTAAGCCAGGTAAATGACTTTTCTTTCTCACCAAATGGTAAAGTAATTGCCATGAGTGCCGAAAAAGAAGGTAGAAACGATATTTATCTTTACAGTCTTGCCAGGCAATCTCTCACTGCTGTAACCAACGACTGGTATGATGATATCACCCCCACCTTCATCCCCGGTTCTAATAACATCATCTTTAGCTCTAACCGTACAAATGATACCCTGAATACCAGTACTGCAGTATCCTTAGGCAAGATATCGCGCAACTATAATATCTTTATCTATAATATTGATACAACCGATAATGTACTGGCCCGGGTCACCAACATGCTGGGCAAAAGTTATCTGCCCACGGCAGACAACAAGGGCAATATATATTTCCTAAGTGAACAGAGGGGTATTAATAACCTGTTTCGTTATAGCATTTCCGATAGCTTGTACTTTCAGCTGACCTCTTATTATACCGGAATTGAAGATTATGCCCTTAACCCAACAACCGGCGCTTTTGCCTTTATTGCCCTTAATAATGGTAGCGAGCGTATTTTCTATCAGCCAACACTGGAGCTAACCACCAATAAATTTACCAAGCCAACCAAACGGCAGGGAATCCTGCAGACGCGTCAGTTTTACCAGTCCCGCCTTAAAGATTCGGGTGCGGCTGCCAAACCAGACAGTGCGAAAGCCGGAGCACAGGGTGCTGTAGTACCAGCCGATACAACTGCCCAGGAAGCACCTGCAGTGACTCAGACAGATACAACGCAGGTAGATTCAGTACAGGCAGGTGAAACAGCAGTTGCTGAGGAGGAGCCAGGCCTGATCAATACCGACAACTATACGTTTGAACCTTCTTCTGCCCAAAATGCTAACCGGGAACAAACACCTGCCACTACAGAGGTAAGGGAGCGGCGAACTGCATCATTTCTGAGTGCGTACCGGCAAACCCGCCGTAAGGACCCGATGCAGGGGCCATACCGGATGGAGTCCAGGTTTATGGTGAACAACCTCATTACTTCTATCGCCTTTGATCCCATGCGGGCAAGTTTGGGTGCCAGCAGCCTTGGCTTTATCATAGAAGGAGAGTTAAGCGATTTGCTGGAGAACCACAAGATTTATGGTGGTGTGCTGGCTATGTCAGATCTGCGAAGCGGCGATTTATTCCTGGAGTATCAATACCTGAAACAGCTAGTAGATTTTAAAGCCCGTTTCGACAGGCGAGTGGTACTGGTGCCCCTGCCTGATCTGGAGCGCGATAAGTTTGTACTTAACGAAGCCCGCCTGAGCTTATCTTATCCTTTTTCGGTGAGCACACGGGTAGAGGGTGGGCCAACAGTAGCCAATACTACTTATTTGCCTATTGTAGATCCTCAGTCTTCTCCTGCATTAAGTGCTACTGAAGAAAGTACTTTTTTTGCCGGGGGGCATGTACAGGCTGTTTTTGACAATACGCAGGTTAAAGGA
Organism: Cesiribacter sp.; assembly: GCA_030147305.1. GTDB lineage: Bacteria > Bacteroidota > Bacteroidia > Cytophagales > Cyclobacteriaceae > Cesiribacter. The sequence continues at coordinate 1,143 of JASLAE010000374.1, read as the reverse complement.
TTTAATATATTTCAGGGAACAAGGGGCAGACTGCAGTACGAACATATCCTGGGCATTGGAGAACAGGAGATGGGATTTGGTAAAATTACCGGCGAGATCAGGCATTACCAGCCCATCAGCAGGGAAATTACTCTGGCAACAAGAGTATTTTACGGTCGGTTTACCGGAGACAACAAGCCTCTGTTCGTTTTAGGCGGTATGGATAACTGGTTACTCAATAAAACAGAATACCGGAAAGCCAAAGATCCTTTGCTGCCATCCAATAATAATCCACATGCAGACAGACGTAATTTATTATTTTATGATTATGTGACTCCTTTGCGTGGCTTTGGTTACAATGTACTGCATGGCACAAATGTGCTGGCCATGAACCTGGAATTAAGAGTTCCCCTGGTGCAGTACTTCTACCGGGGCCCTATCTCGTCTAACTTTTTCAGAAATTTACAATTTACCGGCTTTTTCGATATTGGTTCCTCCTGGTCCGGCAAGGCACCTTTCCACAGGACCAATAGTGTAAACACCGAAACTATTCCGGAAGAAGGCAGTGGGTTTGATATTACGGTAGTAAATTATAAAAACCCCTGGCTCAGTGGATTTGGGTTTGGTATGCGTACCGTGTTGCTGGGATACTATGCTAAATTTGACGTGGGTTATCCTGTAGAGGATTATGAGGTGGGTGATCCAAGACTCTATATTACCTTAGGCTTCGACTTTTAATTTAGTCCTTTTGCCTTAATTAGTAAAACTAAGAAGCCCCTGCAGACCAAATGCAGGGGCTTCTTAGTTAATAAGGGCTTACATATTTTTGAAATGGTAGTATACGCCTTCATCACAATTTGAGCCCGGAAGGATGACTACTCCTACTTTGATAAGAACAAAATTAAAATAAATATTAGTTTTGCAGCTTAGGGCAACGCGAATCTAAACCTGTAGCATGCTAAAATCAATGACTGGCTATGGTAAAGCCCAGGCCGAAAAGAACAACATTCTCATAACCGCAGAGATAAAAACGTTAAATTCCAAGTTTCTGGAGCTTAACCTGCGCCTGCCTAAGGCTTATTCTGACTATGAGATGGAAGTGCGCCACCAGTTAAACCATTTGCTGATTCGGGGTAAAGCAAATGTAACTGTGGAGGTGCAGTA
>JASLAE010000358.1 GCA_030147305.1 Cesiribacter sp. | reverse complement strand
ACGGACTGGAGATTCAATTAATATTCCCGTGGTTGGTCATATTCCGCTGGCAGTAGCATTAAGCAAAACGCTCTCCTTATCCCAATATTCAGTGGAGCATATCGACCTTGGGCAATTAAGAAAAATCTCACTGACCCTGTCTTTGGAGAACAAGGCAACATTGATGGGAAAATCAAAAAAATGGATTTGCCCGACGCTGTTGGTGCATAAAAATTTACAAAAACACCCGGATGATTTTTCCCGACAAAAGCATTTAGAGCAGTACGTTGACAAGGAAACTAAGAAATTCTGGAAATCGCGGTTAAAGGAGGGAGATAGTGAATATGAATTACAAAAAAAACTGGCTGCTATCATGTTTAATTCCGGAGCAAGGTTTTTGGCCGGCACCGATTGCCTAAATCCCTATGTATTGCCCGGATTCAGTCTTCATGAAGAATTGGAAGAACTGGTAAGCGTGGGTCTACCACCATACGAAGCCCTGAAAACAAGTACAATTAATGCAGCTGAATTTCTTCAAAGAAAACTGGACTCTGGCACTGTAGAGGTTGGCAAAATTGCCGATTTGCTACTGCTAGATGGTAACCCCCTTGAAAATATTAGCAATACCAGAAAAATAAGCGGGGTGATGGTTAAGGGAAAATGGTTAAGTGCGAAAGAGTTGGAAAATATGCTAAAGGATGTAAAATTGAAATACACAGATAACTAAAAAGTACAGGCAGACGATTTAGTTTATGATGGCTTTCTTTCGTGTGTGCTGACAGCCATTCATAACCCCTGGAAAGATTTACGCACATTAAACTTTCTACTGAAGATAGGGCTGCTTGTTGATAGGGTATTCGCCAGGGCAGAGCGTAAAGGCATTGCCACTATTGATATATTTCTGTTACTGCTTTTAAGCAGGCAACTTCTCAGCATTACAATTCTGGTCTGCTTAGAATTCAATTATACTTTTTGTATATTGTTATATAGTAGGATTTCTTATCAGTCCTGCTGTACTTTTCCGGGGTCGTAGCGCTTTGTATACATGAGGTAATTCTTAATATCCAGCCATGAACCTTATTGAACGCGAAGATTTTTTGGCCACAATGCAAAAGCAGTTTCAGCAAACTGTATCGGGAGAAGGTCATAGCATTTTTGTGGTTGGAGAGGCTGGCATTGGTAAAACATCGCTGGTGAAAGCTTTTCTGAAACAGGTTGAAGCGGAGACTATCGTCTATACCGGCACATGTGACCCGCTGTTTACACCCCGGCCATTGGCTCCCTTGTACGATCTGGCCCTGCAGATAGCCGAAGGCTGGACAGAGAAAATTCAGTCTATCTCGTCCAGGGCAGATTTATTTATAAAATTCTTTCAGGCACTTACCCAGAAGAGTTCTCCCATAGTGCTGGTGTTTGAAGATATTCATTGGGCCGATGAGGCTACACTGGACTTTATCAAGTTTTTCTCAAGGCGTATCAGCAGCACGAAAAGTTTGTTTATTCTCACTTATCGCGATAATGAAATTTATCAGCAGCATCCTTTGAGGAGCCTGCCCGGAGATCTGGTTCCTGGCACCTATACCCATCTTCAGCTTACCCCGCTAACCAGACAAGCAGTTACTAAACTGGCGAATGAAAGGGGGTATGATGGCGAGGATGTGTTCACTATATCAGGCGGAAATCCATTTTATGTTAACGAAATTTTAGCCCATTACAGTCCTGGTGTTCCGGATACCATCAAAAATGCGGTGCTTTCCGTGTATACCCGTCAGCCGGAAAATGCCCAAAAGGCCTGGCAGTTATTATCGGTAATGCCGGAAGGGCTGGAAGTTAACCGGCTGGCCATAATAGATCCCTCATTAACTGCTGCCATTGAAGAATCGCTTGAAAAAAAGATTATGCTTATCATTAAAGATAAAGTCTTTTTTAAGCATGAACTCTACAGAAGAACCATTGAAGCATCAATATCTCCCTTTAAACGCCTGGAGTTAAACAAACTGATCCTCCAGCATTTTTTAGAAGACTTTCTGGAAGAAGGAGACAATGAGAGAATTGTGCACTATGCTAAAAACGCAAATGATAATAAGCTGGTGGTTCGGTATGCCCCTGTGGCAGCTAAACATGCAGCGGATGTTGGCGCGCACATAGAAGCCACCAAGCTCTATCTTATCGCTATAGAATATGCTGACAGAAAAGACCAGGATCAGCTGGTAACACTCTACGAAAGCTATGCCTATGAATGTTACCTCACCAGCCAGATTAAAAATGCAATTATCTATACCGGTAAAGCCTTAAAGATCTGGGAAGATAAACATGAAGTTGAGCAAATAGGCAACAGCCTTAGATTTCTATCCAGGCTCTGGTGGTTTGAAGGCAAACGGGACGAGGCTGAAAATTATGCTTTGCAGGCGGTACGTTTGCTGGAGCCACAGCCTACCTCCAGGGCAAAGGCAATGGCTTTTAGTAATATGTCTCATCTAAAAATGCTTTCGAAAGACGTTGCCGAATGTGTGGCATGGGGGAATAAAGCAATTGAACTGGCCAGAGCCCTGAATGATGAGGAAATTCTTGCACATGCTCTTAACAACCTGGGTACAGCTCAGTTGAAAACCCTGTCTCAAAAAAATGCAGCAGTAGGCATGCTGCAGGAAAGCCTTGCCATCTCCTTAAAAAATTCCTATCACGAACATGTGGCAAGGGCATATACCAATATTATCAGTGCCAGCGTCGCGATAAAAGAGTGGGTGCTGGCAAAACAATACCTGCAGGATGGATTAAGCTATTGTGAGGAAAGAGACCTTGATGCTTGGACAAAATATAAGCTGGCCTGGAAGGCAAAAATGCTGCTCGATTTGGGTGAATGGGAACAGGCCGAATTGCTTGCCAATAATTTGCTGAACCATAAAAATCAGACGGCCATAGTAGAGGTTGTATCGCTGGTTGTGTTGGCTTCCATCAAAACCAGAAGGGGAGAAGCAGAGGCGCTGGAAATTTTGCTGCGGCTTAAAAACCTAGCTGTTTCTACCAATGAGCACCAACGCATCATACCTGCCTTTATTGCCTGCCTGGAATGGGAATGGCTGCATGGTCGGCCTCTTATCAGCGGGGAGGAATTGAAACAGGCCACAGAGCTGGTGCAAAAAGTAGAAAATGAAGTATTGAACAGCGAATTCTATTTCTGGCTCCTGAAGACCCGAGGACTTGAGGCGAAAGTGCCTGCGTTATACCAACCTTACAGGCTCCTGAAAGGGGGGGAAGTACGGAAAGCCGCTCAGTTCTGGGAAAAGAAGACTTGTGCCTACGATCAGGCGCTGGCTCTGTTTGAAGGGGAGGAAGAAGATAAAAAAAGAGCCCTTGGCCTGATGCAGCAGTTAGGCGCTGTGGCGGTATATGAATGCATGAAAATGAGCATGCGTGCTTCGGGGATCAAAAAGATCCCTAGGGGGATAAGAGAAAGCACCAGAAGTAATGCAGCCAAGCTGACCAAGCGCGAGCTGGACGTGCTGCAGCAGTTAAAGCAGGGTAACCAAAACAAGGAAATTGCTAGTATCCTTTTCATCTCTGCCAAAACAGTAGATCATCATATCTCTGCAATCCTTTCCAAGCTGCATGCCAGCACCCGTTCAAAGGCAGTAGCAGAGGCTACCCGGTTGGGCATTCTAAAATAGGGAATGGGTAGCTGTAAAATGGGGAAATTCCCTGATCTCTTCCTTAAGTTTTGACTACAACTTTGTATTACAACAAAACAGTAATACAATGAAAGATTTTATCATCGAAAGAAACCTGCCCGGTGCAGGTAACCTCACAGCAGAAGAGCTAAAATCAATATCCAAGACTTCCTGTGGGGTACTCAGCAATATGGGGCCCGAAATTGAATGGGTGCAAAGCTATGTAGCGGGAGACAAGATCTATTGTGTGTACAGGGCTGCCAACGAGGAAATGATTTATGAGCATGCCAGGCAGGGTGGCTTTCCAGCAAATACTGTAACAGAGGTTGCTACCATCATCAGTCCGGCTACTGCCGGCTGATAGGCACACGCTGCACCAGGTCCACGACACTATCTTTAAATCTTATCATCAAAAAGATGCCAGGTACCTATCCCTTATAGGTTCAGGCCATGCCTGTACATGCTTAATGCTTCGACACTTGATTCAATTTTTTTCATTCCTAAATTTTACATCCATGACAAATCATTTACATATCCCTAAAATGCGGGGCATTGTACAGTATGTAGTTGCCTGCCTATTTGTGTTGGCCGCCCTGTTACAGGGTTGCGAGTCTCCTGCCGATGAAGTGCTGCCGCTGGAATCTCAGGCACATGCAAATGAGCCACTGAATCATAAGCGGGAGGATAAAAAGTCCTTACCGCATCAGGAACTCGCCCGGTTACGGGCAGCCGTAGCCAGGTACCATAACATAGAAAATGCAATAGCAGACGGTTATGATTTGGATCTCACGGGCTACCGGAACCAGATGGGGCATCACTATCTAAAAATGGCGCTCTTAGATGGTAATTTTGAACTGGAACGGCCGGAATTATTGATGTACGTACAAGGACCTAATGAACGCTGGCGCTTTGTAGGCGTAGAATATGCAGTGCCCATTCAGGATATGAACAATATACCGCCCCCACCGGCAGGCTTTAGCGGCAATGCCGATGTATGGGCCGTTAATGATGAGTTTGATGTATGGACGCTGCACGTTTGGGTGGGCCTGAACAATCCGCATGGTATCTTTGCTCCGCACAATCCACGACTTCCCTAAGCCTTCAAGTTCAGCATAGGCCTCAGCAATAAATATAGAGCCTGTTGATCGGCAACAACAAGTCCTATACTTAAAACCTCCCTGGTATGCGCCAGGGAGGTTTTCTTTCAGGTATCCACAGGTAAAGGGTTCAACTAGTCAAATTCAAAATGGAAAGCTCCGGCTTTAGCGTTAATTGTTTTATGGCGCTACAGTGGCTGTTTTACTTTTTGCTTCATTGTTGTGGGCGGTGCTGTTGGGCCGGACAGGATATAAGAATTGCTGAAGCTCTTTTAAATGCTTCAAGCTGCCATTGGGAAAATTGCTGAGCACAATAAGGGCACTGTGGTCCTTTGGGTTGCGCAGTAGGTAGGAAGTATAGCCATGCCATAAGCCTGCATGGTAAACAACCGTATCACCAC
>JASLAE010000334.1 GCA_030147305.1 Cesiribacter sp. | reverse complement strand
TGATCGATGCGGTAGAGCTGGCTTTCCTGAAATGTTCTGGTGAGGAGCTGGTTCAGCTCACGGGCGGTTTTAAGGTCCTTACCAAAGGGCTTTTCTACTATAATGCGGTGCCGCGCTGCATCATTGGCTACACCGCATTTGTCGAGATAGGTAGTAGCAGCCTCGATAAACTGTGGCGCTACAGATAAATAAAAGAGGCGGTTGCTCTTCACCTCCCAGCTTTTGTCAAATTCCTCCAGTTTCCGGGACAGCTGCTGGTAAGATTCAGGCTTATTGATATCTGATTGCAGGTATGAGATGGTAGATTGGAAGGGTTGCCACTTGTCCTGCTCAGGCGCACCACTGCGTGAAAATTCCGCCAGCCCTTCCTCGAGGTGTGCGCGGTAACTTTTATCATCAAATTTGGAGCGGCCCAAACCCAGCAGGGCAAACTTTTCAGGCATCCACCCTTCCAGGAACAGGTTAAAAAAAGCAGGGATCAGCTTTCGTTTTGTTAAGTCGCCGGTGCCTCCAAAAATGACTATAACTGTTGGCACTTCTACTCTTTTGCCTGAGTTCATATTGCTGTGTATTAAAAATCTAAATTAGGGAGTTTGCCATAATTATGGCGTCTCCTCCTTTGTGCAGGCAATTATTCAGCTGCACCTTTATGTTCCAAAGCTATCACTTTCTGTAGTCGCCGTGCAAATCTTTCTTCGCCGGCGTAACGGGCATTTAGAAAAGCCATTACCAGTTCCCATTGCAACAAAGGGCCAATCACCCGGCCGCCCAGACAAAGCAGGTTCATATCGTCATGCTCTACTCCCTGGTGAGCAGAATAAGTTTCTGTGATCAGGGCTGCACGAACCCCGGCTATTTTATTGGCAGCAATAGAAACGCCCACACCACTCCCGCATACGGCAATTCCGCGCGCTACCTCGCCACCGGCAATTGCCCTGGCCAAGGGTAGGATTATGTCAGGGTAATCGTCCTGCGCGTCGTACTGATGGGCGCCATAATCTTTTACCTCATAACCTTTCTCCTGCAGTTTTGTAAACAGTTGCTGCTTATGCTCAAAGCCTGCATGATCTGCTGCTATTCCAATCTTCATTTCCAGGTAATAAAGCTTAAGTTAATTGTTTGATCCGTGTACAAAGAATAAAATATTTAGGCTCGTCAGCACCCAAAAATAAAAGGTTTACCGTTTTGCCCATAATCTATTTAACCTGGAGTCAGACCTGGCCGAATGCCCTTAAAACCAGATCGATCCTCCTGTTCTACTACTGCATTACCTTATTCGAACTTACTCATCACAACCTGCGGGCAGGGCTTAAGTTTTAGTCTAAGGGCTACAATTCCCGATCTTCTCCTATTCTGCTGCGCCAATGACGCCGGTAGCAAATTTGCAAATAGTGTCCATGTCGTTGTTGTTCAGGATGCTTTGGGTCTGCTGGTGGATAAGACCGGTTTTCAGATCATACACCCAGCCATGCAGGCTTGGTGCCTGCCGGTCGCGCCAGGCATTTTGAATAATATTGGTTTTCCCCAGGTTATACACCTGCTCGATAACGTTCAGCTCAACAAGTCTTCTTTCCCGCGCTTCTGCCGGTAAATCCTTTAACTGCTGCCAGTAGTAGTTTTGAGTGTCTTTGATCTGGCGAAGCCAGTTGTCGATCAGTCCGTACTGATGATCGCCCATGGCCGCCCGGACACCGCCGCAGCCATAATGACCGCAAACAATAATGTGTTTTACCTGTAGCACCTCTACCGAATACTGCAACACACTGAGCAGGTTCATATCAGTCTGCACCACCAGGTTGGCAATGTTGCGGTGTACAAAGATATCACCCGGGTGTGTCTTGGTGATTTCATTCGGTGGCACCCGGCTATCGGAGCAGCCAATCCACAGATAGGCCGGATGCTGTTCGTATGAACGGCTGCTAAAGTAGGCAGGGTCCAGTGCCAATTGTTCTAATACCCAGCTTCTGTTGTTGCTAAGAAGGTCATCAATGGAATAAGACATGGTTTAAAAAACTTTTTGGTACAACGCTTTCTCCGGTTCTTCCTGAGCATGCTTCAAATCAAAAATCTCAAATACGTTTTGCCTGATCGTGTGGGCAATATCCCCGATGGGTAAATCATTGCAGTTTAGTCCGAAAGGGTCTTCAATTTCTTCGGCCATAAGCTCCACGCCGATAAAGGCAAAGAAAATGAACATGACAAATGGAATAGCGAAATACCCAAAGTATGGAATCAGGCCAAAGGGCAACATAAGGGTATAGATGCTGATGTAGAGCTTCAGGTAGACATTGTATGAAAAGGGAATAGGCGTTTTTTTGATTCGTTCACAGGCGCCCAATACATCCAGCAGCGCCTGTGTATGTACCTTCAAATTCAGATGGTCTTCGCCTGAGAGGTCTCCTCTTCTATAGCTTTGCTGAATACGGTGCTGAATTTGCCAGGATATAAAGCTGGGCAGATGCACTTTCTCTGCATAAAGCTGATGCTCTTCTTTACTCAGATTTACAAGCTCTTCCAGCTTTACACCCTTGCGCAGGTGTTCTTTAATGGTATAGCAGAAGTTAGCAATGTGGGTGGCCAGAAACCGGCGCGTCTGATGATCATCTTCGGGGAGCGCAGCATGTGACATTACAGCCAGGTTACGGCATTCGTTTACCAGTTTCCCCCACTGCTTGCGGCCCTCCCACCAGCGGTCGTAGGCGGTGTTGGTGCGGAAGACCAGCAGAATGGATAGTACAATACCCAGCAGCGAAAATACACTGGCATCAATGCTCCAGTGGCTGAGTTCAAGTACATCGATGTCTAGAAAGGCGATCAGGGCAGTGGCGGCCCCTACATAAAGCGTGCTGCGCATAATGCGCTGCATGGTCCAGCTTACCCAAAGGTGGCGTACGTCCTTTAGCCAGTTCTTGTTAGGTTCGTAAAAGATCATAGAGGAGATAGCAAGCCCGCCAGGGGCATCATTAGCTGATGAGTATAGCACCAGGCCCATTGTTCGCCAGGCTCGGCAGATGTGACGAGCGGATGACCGGTTTCCAGGAAATGCCGGGTTGCATGCCGGTTAGGAGAGGAGTCGCAGCAGTGCACTGCACCGCAGGTTTGGCAGAGCCGCAGGTGAACCCAACTGCTGCCCATCTCCAGGCATTGCTGACAAACGTTTAGCGTAGTCTTTTTTAAGTCCGCTACCGGGGGTAAATGCTTACATGATTGAGCTTTCATGGGCAAATTATATTAGGTTTCTGCAAGATATTCATGTACATACTTAATGGCCATGGCACCCTCACCCACGGCAGAGGCTACCCGGTTCATGGCGCCCGCCCGCACATCGCCGGCAGCAAAAATGCCGGGTACGCAGGTCTCCAGCAGGTAAGGATCGCGGCTTAGCTTCCAGGCTTTGCTATACCCGGGGTATTTCTGCAGGTCACGGCCAGTCTCAATACAGCCTTTGCTGTTTTTGATGATGTCCAGTTTGATCCAGTCTGTGAAGGGTTTGGCGCCAATGAAAATAAACAGTGCATCGGCGGGGACGGTCTGCAGGCTGCCATCTGCTACATTAGCCAGCACCAGTGCCTGTAATTTCTGCTCGCCCTGTGCTTCCTTCACCTCCGTGAAAGGAGAAAGCGCTATGTTGGGAGTTTCCAGGAGCTGATTGATCAGGTAATGCGACATGGTCTGGCGCAGGTCAGGCTTTCTGATCAGCAGTGACACCTTAGCTGCGAATTTAGAAAGATGCATGGCTGCCTGGCCTGCCGAGTTACCGCCGCCTACCACAAACACCTGCTTATCCCGAAATGCATGGGCCTCTGTCATGGCAGCGCCATAGTAAATGCCTGCACCGGTAAATTTTTCAACACTCCTTGCCTCCAGCTTGCGGTAATCCACACCTGTGGTAATGATAATGCTGCGGGTGCTTATTTCGCTGCCTGCTGCCAGGCTAATGATTTTATACTGGTCCTGGATGCGGATGTCCACCACCTCCTGCGGTGCCAGAAATTCGGTGCCAAAGCGAGTCGCCTGCACAATAGCCCGGTGGGCCAGATCACTGCCGCTTAAGCCATTGGGGAACCCCAGGTAATTTTCTATCCGTGAGCTGGTACCTGCCTGCCCACCAGGCGCTCTTTTTTCAATCAGCAGCGTCCGGAGCCCTTCCGAAGCGCCATAGACGGCGGCAGCCAAACCGGCAGGGCCTGCACCAATAATAACGACATCATACAGCTGATTTGCCGCCAGGGCTTTTAGTCCCAGTTTCTCTGCGATGGAGGCAATGGCAGGTTGTGAAAGGAAGGTCCCATCTTCGAAAAAAACCACGGGTAACTGGCTATCTTCAATACCATTCAGCCTGAGTAGTTCCAAGGCCTGAGGTTGTTCCTCTACATCCATCCACAGGTAGGGAATTAGGTTAGCTGATAGAAAATCTTTTAAGGCATGTGATTTTGGAGACCACTGGTAACCGACCACGCGCAGTCCCACCCATTCCGGAACATAGGAAGCCTGCCACTCGTCCAGCAGGTCGTGCATAACGGGAAACAGCCTTTCCTCTGGCGGATTCCAGGGTTTGAGCAGATAATAATTGAGGCCTACAGCATTAATGGCTCTGATGGCGGCCTCTGTATCGGAATAAGCCGTAAGCAGCACGCGCTTTGCTTCGGGATATACCTTGAGCGCCTGCTCCATAAACTCGACCCCCTGCATCTCCGGCATGCGCTGGTCGGTAATGAAGAGGGCAATGTTTTCCTGCTGGTTTTTCAGGGTCTTCAGGCTTTCCAGGGCTTCCAGGGCAGAGGTGGTGCTCAGGATCTTATAATCCTGGCGAAATTGCTGGCGTATATCCCGCACCAGTGCTCGCAGCACCTGGGGATCATCATCAAGCGCAAAAATGATGGGCTGTTTCATAAAAGTTTTCCTTGGGCCTTCACCCTTGCTGCTGTTGCTAATCGAGTGGAAGCGCTACAGTAAATTCAGTTTTGCCAGGGACAGAAGCAACCCTGATTTCTGCCTGGTGGTGCTGTACAATTTTGCTGACGATATCCAGCCCTAAGCCTGTTCCTTTGCCAATAGGCTTGGTGGTGAAAAATGGATCAAATATTCGCCCAATCACTGCTGGCGGAATGCCGCTGCCGTTATCTGTAATGTGCACTTCCACAAAGCGGCCCTGCTGCAAAGCCTTAATCTCCAGCACACCCCTGTTCTCCATGGCATCAATGGCATTGTCGATGAGGTTCATCCACACTTGGTTAAGCTCGCCAGGATATACGTTTACTGCAGGCAAATCCGGCTGATAGTCCTCAAGCAACTGTATGTTTTTCTCCCGCAGCTTATGGCCCACCATCGTTAGCGTACTGCGGATGCCTTCTGGGAGGTGCATCTGCTGCTTATCGACGGCCTGGTCCATATGAGAGTAGGTTTTAACCGCACTCACCAATTCAAATATCCGCTGGGAGGCGGCCTGAATGTCGCAGATAACACGTTCTGTGCTCAGGGCATTTGCAATCCATGCCAGTACTTCGTCGAGGTGTTTGCCTGCCAGTATTTCTTCCAGCCTCTCAAGGTCCTGCACTTGTAAGCCAGTATCCAGAAATACTTCGGCCAGTGCGTAGGGATCTTCCAGTTTTCTGGCTTCCATCCAGGCAAGCAGCTCGTCTTCCTGCCGGCTTTGATCCAGCAGTGAGAGCGTGCTTGGTTTACAATTTTCTATTTTGGCAAAGGTGAAATCCACCACCTGATCAATTTGCTCCGGGCTTACCTTCATCAGCATAATGCGCTTGAACTTGTCGGGCACATTGTGGTGAATGCGCAGTAGCTCGGAAGAACTGCGGACAATGGCAGCAGAAGGATTGTTGAGCTCGTGTGCCAGGCCGGCAGAAAGCTTGCCCAGTGCCATCAGTTTTTCATCGAACAGTTGCTTCTGGGTAAAGTCTCGTACACGGTCCGTCATGAGATTGATGAGGACCTGTAATAATTCACGATGGTTTTTCTCCAGTTCCGGAAAATGACTTTTGTGCAGGGACAGCAAAAGAGTAGGTACCGGAGCTTCTCCTTTAGCCATGGTGCGCGTAAGTCGGGAGAAAGGTAAAACCCCGGTAATTTCTCCCTTGTGTATGATGATGGTTTGTCTGAACTGGCCGTTCTGCTCCAGGTTAATATTCAGCTGTCCTTCCAGTACCACATGCATATGATCGGCGGGATCGCCCTTCTTAAACAGAACATCTCCCGGCAGTAATTCTATAAGCTTGGAATGCTCCAGTAACCAGTTTAACTGGGCTACAGGTACATCCTTAAAAATAGCCAGGCCCTGGAGCTCGGCTGCTGCGGTAGTTTTCATGGCTGAAATAAAAAAATGACCCTGAGTCAATATACAGAAAACCAGCAGACCGGCTTTGAACTATAGAAAGTTATTCTGGTAAGTCTGATATTAATTAATTGTTAACAAACCCTGTCGGGTTGTAGCGATAGCACTGATTAATGGTCAACATGCGGTTATTTAAGCGCACACATCCTATTGCAGATAGAGGCATTATGCAGTCAGGCTGGTTAGAATGATTCTTCTATGAGCGCTTTGTTGATGGCTGCGCCAGCTTTCTGGCCTGTGGCACTGGCCATTGCAATGGAACGAAGCGGACTGGCATTGTCTCCTGCTGCGTACAGCCCATGGATACTGGTTTTACCAAGCTCATCTGTTGTGATGTGGCCGGTGATGCTATGTTCGCAACCAAGCTGGGTTGAAATGTCTGAGTGCTGTACAAAATCAAGTCTGGCAAATAAAGCAGTGGTGGGATGCTGGGTACCATCCTGCAGGACAAGCTGTTTTATGTAACCCCTGTCATGTGCAATGCGCATCATTGCCGGCTCCACTACTGCAACGTTGTACTGTGCCAATTTCTCTGACTGAAGCTTCGTAAGGGTAGATTTGCCATTGGTGAACAGCGTCAGGTTCTTGCTCCAGTTGTAAATTAATTTCACCAGCTCAAAGCCTGTATCACCATTTCCCATGATGGCTATATGCTCCTCCTTCACCTCATAGCCATGACAGTAGGGGCAATGCAGGGCAGAAATACCCCAGCATTCGGTAAAGCCCGGAATAGGAGGCATAAGGTCTTTAATGCCTGTTGCCAGCAGGAGCTTTTTAGCACTAAACTGCTCGCCGGCTGCTGTATGGATTTTGAAAAGTCCATCCTTTTGCTGCGCCTTTACCACAGTGTTCTGCAACAGACTAACGGTGGGATAACGCAATACCTGTTCTCTTACTTTTGCCGTAATTGTGGCGGGGGCTTCTCCATCCTGGGTAATAAAATTGTGGGCGTGTGGGGTTTGCTGGTTGCAGGGCTTACCAGCATCAATGATCAAAACGTGGCGTAAAGACCTGCCTAAAGTCATGGCTGCAGAAAGGCCCGCAAAGCTGCCGCCCACGATGATAATGTCAAAGATTTTATCCGTATTCATATTTTTATGGTTGTAGTGCCAAGGCTAATCAAAGAATGCCTGAATGACAGCTGCACTCTTTTTTTCGATGCGCTTGTATCTTTGATGTAAAGATAGTTAATGCAATAATGTTGCATTAGTAAAAACCATTAATATTTCAAATTAATTCAAATCAGCAGATAATATAGATAGAAGTTGACTGCAGTAGTCCTGGAAGAATTTTAGATTTTTAGCTGCAATTTCTATGGACAGCAGTTGACTGTAAAAATCTTAAATGTTTTTTATAATGATCTGATATTCAGTTATTTGAAACTCTAAAATAATGCGGTTTAGGATGCAAAAATGCAACTAAAGCAGTGATGTTTTTTGTTTTTAAAATATGAAAAAGGTAATAGATGAAGCCGCAAACTTATTGTCAGCGGAAGAACAACAAAGGCTGGATGAGGCTTGGCGAAAGTCTATTCCGGCACAGATATTCCTGAATTATTTCTCTGCAATCAGCTATCACATTCAACATGCTGATGATGCCGGATTGCAGCACCTCTCTTTCTTTCGGTCGCATCAGGCAGACCTGAATGAAAAAGATATGGAAGCAATTGGAAAGATTTTATTAAGCAGCTGGAGCACGGAATATGCGCTACGGGCAACTGCAGAATTGGGTAATGATGACTACCTGCGGTATGCGCTGCACTGGACGTTTCCGCAGGCGTATTATTCCATATTTGCGGGCATTAAAGCTTTCCTGTACACCTTAAACATAAAGACCAATAATCCGGATGTGGTAAGCCGTGAGCTGGGGCGTTTGATCGTGCGGTATGCCTATCCCAATGCTGTGGGTTACTATGCAACAGGCCCGTACGATGCTTTTATTGTTAACCGCTTACCGCTTTCGCGTTATAAGCCGGGTTTACAGGTGCCGGAGGATGAATTAGATGCCCAGGCACAGATCGGTCAGTTTTTGCGGACAACGCGTAAGCAAAAGGCCATTGCTGTTCGTAACAACGTGCAAAGCAACAGCCAGACAGCCATACGCAGTGCCAAAACCGGTAAAATATTAGAAAAATGGAACAGCAGCCATTGGCAGCAGAGCAACTGGCGCTTAGGCTATACCACCATTTTTGATTTGCTGGGCCGGCTGCGCATTTCATCAACCAATAAGGAGATTGAGCGATTTGTGGAGGCAGATATTGATTTTCGGCTATTCCATGAGTCCCTGCTGACCATTGTCGGCTACCTGAATGGACTACATGAAGCTTATGTGGCAAAAGCCATGGGATTGGAACAGTATCAGGCATTGGTAGCGCAATTACCGGAACACTTACAGCAGGGATTTGTGGCAGATCGCTTGCATACTAAAATTGGACCTCTTTTAGGCACAGACCTGAATAATGAGATGGATTCTGCGGCTTAATATAGAGGATGAGCCAAATCTATATTTTAATATTTAAGATACTCACTAAGAATAGCCTGGATGACCTCCAGGCTATATTTTTTAAAGCCATCAAAAAAGATTAATGGCTGCACGTAACTTAGGCACTATTTCCTTGGTGAATACCCTGAAACAGCCGGCTGTACAAC
>JASLAE010000321.1 GCA_030147305.1 Cesiribacter sp. | reverse complement strand
ATCAGATCCAGGGAAATGTTCTTGTATACCGCCCTGGCATCCCGCTCCTGAAGATCTTCTACACATAATTGCAGCGATTGCTCGTTGAGGCGCACCTGCTGGTTTTGAGCGGTGTTGTCCCGGTCGCGCTGGAAGCCGGGTGGTAAAACATAAGGAATGGTGGTGCCGTCGGCAAAGCCATTGTCTTCGTATCCTACAGCGGAGATGGTAAAGTTGGCAAAATCCTGCTCATCCACTATACCCAGACCTTCATTTTTAAGGTCCTGGTTATAGCGGCGCCACTGGCTGCCTACCAGCTGCATTTTTGCAAAACGAAGCACCACCGGATCAGCAAAGCCCGTAAGGTAGGTACGGATATAACGGATGGTATTGAAGCCCTGTGGGTCGTTGTAGGTACTGGAGTGTTCACTGATTGGAATTCTAAACTGATACCAGGTTACCTGCTCGCCATTGGCAGTATTGGTGGTGGTTACTTTGTCTACGATAAAGTTATCTCCCACATCCATGCCACCCTGCAGGTTGATCGAATATTCATAATATTGCTCCAGGTCGTTGATAGTATTGTCCCGGTTCAGGTCTTCATTGTCCGGTGTTGGCTTACCCTGGGTTACAGCGCTCTGCTGTGCCTGCTGAATTGGGGTATTGCCTTCCTGGTTGTTGAAGTATTTGTACCGCTGTAGCACATTGGCATTGGTGCCTTCATACTCTCCACCAATGTAACTGCGGAAGTTGTCGCCGGAAGGGTCATCTTGTACATTGGCCCAGGCGCCGCCTAAAGCCTGCTGAAAATAGTTCTCCTCGTCGTTGCGCAGACCGTCCATGCCTACGTCCTGGTTTGCACGCGCGGAAGGTTCCAGGTCAAAGGCATTGTTCAAATACTGACGGGTAGTTACTTTACCCCAATTGGTAATGTTTACATTTTCCTGGTTGCCATCAGGCGGTAAACCATTCTCAAAGCCATGCTGGTTATCGTTGATGTAATCTTCCGAAACACTACCCAGGTTAAAGACCAGACGACCACCCCTATTTTCGGCTGAGATGTTGTGATCTGGAAAAGCCGCATCCCTACCATTGGGACCACTAATAAAGGGGTCCATCATCCAAAATTCAAGATATTCAATGTTGGTGCGTTCAAAGTCCACATCGCCGGGAATAGCGCGGGTGATCCCACCCCAGTTTGCAGCCGGATCTCCAGGCAGCTGACCATTTGGGCCAATCTGGGGATTATAATTATAGGGACCCCGCTCTTCGGGATAATACGCCAGATCGAACAGCTGTTCGTTAAGCTGGAGATTGCGCTGGTCGCGCTGGAAAAGCTCTTGTGGTATAACCTGGCGGAAATAGTTGTTCGTTACATCTTCCTTGGTCATGCCGGGCGCATACCGTGAGCGATCACTTTCGCGGTAGAAGATATTATCAATGGTGTACCAGGACAGTCTTGCCCGCTTATACCCAAACTCCAGCTGATCGGCAGTGGTAGCGCCATTGATGGTAAAGGGGGGAGGGGTGGCTGCATGGTTCCACTCATACATATTTCCATCGATGCGGTAAGGTGTAACGGCAGTTTCGAAATCTTCGATATAGGAGGTGCCTTCGCCATTTACCTCGTTAGAGGTACCCGGTATCATTTGCGCAAACTCGCCATTGAAGGTAATGGTAGAGGTTTCTTTGGTTTGCAGCAGCGGGAGCTTGTCCAGCATACGGGTAATAAAGTAGCTATCTTTTCTGATGCTGGCATCAAGACCCCACTTCGTGTTTTTGATAGGCTCCTGTCCAATACCCACCCGCGTTATCATGGGCAGCTCGTTCAGGTAAAGCAGCGTCGCACCCAGGCTGATATCTTCATTAAAGACATAGTCGAAGTGGGTACCCAGGAAACGGCGGGTCTGGAAATTGAGCAGGGAAGCCCGCTCATAAGAGATTCGGATTTGTTTTCCTGAGTTTACGACCCCTTCGTTGAGAATGCGTACCCTGCCAAAGTTATAATCGACCTGGTAGTCTACGCCTTCTGTGAGTGGGGTGTTGCCCGCAAATACCCGTACAGAGCCCGGGGCTACGTTTATACCATCCAGGGTGATTTCCTGGGTGGCTGAGGCAGCGTATTTACCCTGGATAAAGTACTTGTTTTGTTCAGCATCCAGCGCAGCCTGGTATTGTGTGGTTTCGTAAAGCTCGTCGTATACGTATTTATTAACTACGTTGGTTTGGGTGGCATCGATCTGTTGGCGCAGAAAGCCCCCAAAAGGTTCTTTAACCGGGAAAATGATCAGGCCACGGTCCAGGTTAATGGTTACACCCTCTACAAAGTCGAAATTGCCATCGGGCTGGCGGTCATTGTTCTGGTTCAGCAGGTCCAGTCCCAGCAGGCGGATGATGGGGAGGTTCCGGAGTGGCTCACCCTGGCGGGTAACACCTTCCTGCAGGTTGGGCTGTTCCAGACCTGACTGATCATCGCGATACACCACCCCCAGCTGAAAACCCTCGCGCGCAACCTGGCTGGCGCCCAGGGAGTATATATTTTTCATCATCAGGTCCCATACCGGCAGCTGGGTATTCAGGTTGTTAGAGCGCAGCATCTTCAGGAAGATCACATCGCTGGAAGGCCTGTTCTGGTAGTTCTCGGTTAACTCACCTACCTGATATCTATTGCCATTGTAGGTATATTCAAAAGCTACTGCAAGGGCCTCGTCGGTCTGCAGGGGCCTGTTCAGGCTCACATATCCCAGGGCTGAATGAAAGCTAAATTCTGTAGGATCCAGTTTGCGGGCACTTTTGATCAGCACAAAATCTTTACCGCTCTCAAATCCCTGCTGCTGAAGCGTACTTTCGAAATTTGTCACATTGCGCAGTCCTCCCTGATTCCGCAACCAGCCGAAAAGCCCGTTGGCGTCGTTATGGTTGGGTACATCACCTTTTGGCGCCAGTGTAAAAGGCAAATTAGTTTTTTCATCCAGCACCATGTTGGCAGGTTTGCCTTCGGCCAGGTCCATGAATGCACCAACATCGCGCAGGCCTTCTGTTTGCTGGTTTCTGTTAATGATGTAGACCTCCATACGCGTAATGTTCACGCCGGAGGTTACCTGGGGCAGGTTAGCCAGCCATTGTCCCTGCTCAATGCCATACTTGTCGCGGAAGAAATGGCCCATAAAGAAGTGCCGGTTTGCATCGTATTCCGACGCACGCACGGAGAAAGTGGTACTCTGCGATCCGCCTTCTATTTCAATAACATCGCTTTCGCCCCGCTGGGTGGTAGCCACACCCGTAATGAAGAGGCGGCCAAACTGAAGTTGTGTTTTTACCCCAAATAAGCTCTGGGCGCCGCTCATAAGGCTGTTGCGCACAGGCAGGTTTACGTTGCCTATCTCAATTTTCTTGATGATCTCTTCAGGAAAACCAGTGTATTCTACCCGAAAGTTATTTTCGAAGTCGAAGCTGTTGTTACTGTCAAAATTGGCTGCTATCTCTAGTTTCTCTCCAATTTTACCGATCACGTTCATGTTAATCTGCTGATCGAACACAAACTGAGACTGGCGCTGCGCCCGAATAGGAATTGCAGGGTTTTGTACCCGCTGCAGATCGCCGCCAAAATCGAGATTTACAAAGCCATTGGGTTGTATGTTAACAAAGCTGCCGCCAAAAATGCGGTCCAGCATGGGGCTGGTATAAATAGGAGGAATCAGACTGCGGCCGCTTACGGGGCTTTCGCCATCCAGTCCTAAAGATTGTGTTTTCCAGTAATCGCGGATCATCTGCTGCCGTTGCAGGCGCATGTAATCCTCAAAGCTAAGAATGGTAGGGGGGCGATACTGCAAATCGCCCAGGTTTTCCTGTACGGTATAATTAAAACCGGTATCAATATCCAGCTGAACCTCCGTAGGGGGCGCCGGAAAAAGAGGGGAACCACTGCTTTGGCTGCTGTAGGGGTCGCCAAACCGGTCCATCTGTCTGCTGGTGGGAAACTTGCTGGGTTTATATGAACCCGTATTAGTAGTATCTCTGCCTACAGTATCGGGGGGCGTAGTCTGCTCTTGTTGAAAAAGAAGCATAGCACCTGCATACGCAGGCGCAGGCAACACCATAAATAGTGCGCCGCCTACAATAAGTAGATAGTGCAAACGGATAATCCGAGGATAGTTCAAAATCCTTATGCGTTTTTCAGGGCCAATTTTATGAGTTCTTCCAAAGACAATGCGTTGCCATGCTGTTTTATAAGGGTATCCAGGGTTTTTTCAGCAGCTGCCCTGTTGATTCCCAATGTCACTAAAGCAGACAACGCTTCCTGCCGCACAGTATTATGTGCCGCAGGCGCTAAAGATGTAGCTGGGTTGATTACTTCTCCCTTCATCACCTTGTCACGCAGTTCTAATATTACCCGCTGTGCAGTTTTAGCACCTATACCTTTTACTCCGGAAAGCGTTCGTACATCTTCGTGAATGATGGCATGCTCCAGTTCTGACGGATGAAGGGAAGAGAGCATCATCAGGGCTGTTCCCGGACCAATACCACTTACAGAGATCAGATGCGTAAATAATCTTTTTTCCGAACCTTCCAGAAAGCCATACAGCGTGTGGGCATCTTCCTTTATGTGTTGATAAGTGAGCAGCTTAAGCTGCTCCTTATCTTTGATGGCGGCAAAAGTGTTCAGCGAAATTTTTATTTCGTATCCAACCCCATTCACATCCAGCAGCACATAGGTAGGGTCTTTGTGTACCAGTCTTCCATTCAGGTAAGCAATCATACCAATTGCTTTTCCTTACGTTCGTGGTGCTGTGCATCTACCACAGCAATGCCAACCATGTTTACAATATCGCGGATAGAGCTGCCCAGCTGCAGAATGTGCACTGGCTTGCGCATACCCATAAGCACTGGCCCAATAGCCTCTGAACCCCCTATTTCCATCAGTAACTTATAGGCAATGTTACCCGAGGCCAGGTTCGGAAACACCAGTGTGTTGGCCCCTTGCTGCGCCAGTGCGCTGAAAGGAAAATTCTCCTGTTGCAGCAATGGGTTCAGGGCAACATTAGCCTGAATGTCTCCTTCAATGACCACATCGGGATACCGTTTCTTTGCCATCATGGCAGCCTTAGCTGTTTTTTCAGGTACATCGCCCTTGCTGGAACCAAAGTTGGAGTAGGAGAGCACCGCAATGCGTGGTTGCGTATCGAAGAAGCGTACACCACGGGCAGTAAGGCCAATAATATCGACCAGCTCTTCTGCAGTAGGATCGCGGTTTACAGTGGTATCGGCAAAGAAGTAAGAGTTCTTTTTGTTAGAAATTATGTACATTCCTGCCACCTTGCTGATGCCTTCTTCAATGCCAATAATGTTAAGGGCGGGGGTGATGGTTTTAGGATAGTCCTTGGTGAGACCGGAGATAAAAGCATCGGCTTCGCCAACTTCCAGCATCATGGCCCCAAAGTAGTTGCGGTCGCGCATCAGCTTGCGGGCTTCGTGCTGGGTAATACCCCGGCGCTGCCGCTTTTGAAATAATATGTTAGCATACTGCTCAAACCGCTCCTGCTGTTCAGGCGATTCCAGGTCTATAATTTGGCAGTTCTGCAACTCCAGGTGATTTTCTTCAATCAGGCCAAGAATTTTTTTCCTGTTACCCAATAAAATTGGAATACCGATGTTTTCGTCCTGGATGATCTGCGCGGCCTTCAGGATTTTATGGTTATCTGCCTCGGCAAAAATCACGCGTTTAGGGTCCTTGCGGGCCTGTACCAGGATACGGGACATAAGGCGCTGATCGATACCAATGCGCATCTGCAGCTCTACATTATACTGCTCCCAGTCTACTATATTACGGCGTGCAACGCCACTTTCCATGGCAGCTCTGGCCACGGCAGGAGCAAGGGTGGTAATAAGGCGAGGATCCAGTGGTTTTGGAATCAGGTACTCCCTGCCAAAGACCATACGCTTATCGCCATAGGCTTTGTTTACAATTTCAGGAACAGGATCTTTAGCCAGCTTAGCCAGTGCAAACACGGCAGCCAGTTTCATGTCTTCATTAATTGCAGTGGCGCTTACATCCAGCGCTCCTCTGAAAATGAAAGGAAAGCCCAAAACGTTGTTTACCTGGTTGGGGTGGTCCGAACGGCCGGTTGCCATGATGATGTCGTGGCGGGCAGCCATGGCCAGATCATAAGCTATTTCGGGATCCGGGTTGGCCAGGGCAAAAACAATTGGGTTTTCCGCCATGCCCTGCAGATCTTCCGGCCCAAGGATATTCCCGGCCGAAAGCCCCAGAAACATATCGGCTCCCTGTAGTGCCTGGCGGATGGTGGTAATGTCGGTGCGGTATGTGGCAAACTGCTGTTTTATATCGTCCAGATCGGTGCGATCGGCATGAATTACGCCATCACGGTCGCACATTACAATGTTTTCTTTGCGTGCACCCAGCGAGAGGTAGAGCTTGGTGCAGGCTACCGCAGAAGCACCAGCGCCGGAAACCACGATTTTAATATCCTGTATATTCTTGCCAACAACCTCCAGGGCATTGATAAGCGCTGCTGATGAGATAATTGCCGTACCATGCTGGTCGTCGTGCATCACAGGGATCTTCATGCGGCGTTTCAGCTCCTGTTCAATACGAAAACATTCAGGTGCTTTAATGTCCTCTAGGTTGATACCCCCAAAGGTAGGCTCCAGTGAGGCGATGATGTCGATAAGCTTTTCTGGATCCTTTTCATTGATCTCGATATCGAAAACATCGATACCTGCAAATTTCTTAAAGAGTACCCCTTTTCCTTCCATCACAGGCTTGGAGGCTTCCGGTCCGATATCACCAAGCCCCAGTACCGCAGTACCATTAGAGATTACAGCTACCAGGTTACCCTTGGCTGTGTATTTGTAAACATCTTCCGGATTTTGTGCAATTTCTTTACAAGGCTCGGCCACGCCCGGCGAATAGGCCAAGGCCAGATCTAGCTGCGAGCTAAGCATTTTGGTCGGTACAACTTCTATCTTTCCCGGCTGGCCCTGTGAGTGGTAATTAAGGGCGTCTTGCTTTCTGATCTTTATTGACATCTAGACAGTATATGATTACAGTGCAATTTAAGAGAATTTTCTGCAAAGGCTTACCTTAGACAAATGCTATTTCTTCTGCTTCTGACCGGAGCCGGATCTGAAAGACCACAGGATCGCTTCCAGCTCACTGATGGCTGATCTTTTATCCTGTCCTGGTGCATAGGTAAAGCCCTCCAGGTAATAAAGTCTGTTGGTAGGTTCATCTACGAAGGTATAGCTAATGAACGGACCGCCCATTACCATATTCTCAAGCCTCCACAAGCCGCGCATTTCTATTGCGTATTGGCCATTGAAATTAACCTCCTGCAAAACAGGCGTAAACTGATGTTCCAGACGCATGAAAGTAGTGCTGTCGCTGCCCCAGATATAATTTCTGGCTACACTGTTGCGGTAGGATATGATGTTTTCATGAGTGAAAGCTTCCTGATTTGTATAGGGCTTCCAGGTAACCCACACATTTTTGTCTACCTGGCTATCCAGCAGACGAATCCAGACAAAGTTAGAATCTTGTTTGGCTACTTCGTAACCAGCCGGAAAGTCTAGTCTGTACCCATATTGTTTACTGAGCCTGTCAGTTAGTGGCTGTGTAGACTTAACACTTTTAAATTCTCGGATATAACGCTTGCGTTCAGCATCCAGAAAGAATTTAAGTAGCTGTGGCTTATTAGAGTAGATACGGCTTATTAGCTGGTCTTCGGTATTGCCAAACAGGTACATAACCTCCTGGCCTCTTGCAAATTCATTGTTGCGTGTTAACATGTAACGCTGAGGGTCCTGCTGAATCTGTTCCAGTGATTTTTCCGAAAACATAGATTTTAGCAGCTGAGTAGAGCGCCCTTTATGATCGAGCGTGAGTACAAAAAGTATATTGGGATACCGCTTTATAAAACCTCTTAGATGCTGGGGTTGTACATGGCGCAGCGTAAACTGTGCTTCCTCCTGAGGCAATGCCGGTATTGGCTCTGAATAAACATCACGCACTGCCTCTCCCAATACACCTTTCCACTGGGCAGAGTCCATTACTACCAGCAGTTCATGTGCAACCAGGCTCGCCTGGGGCAGAAATTCATTGCTTTTTGTTTTACTTTCCTTACCACCATCACCACATGCCAGACAAATATACATCAGGGAAAGAAGCAGAAAGCTTAAGGGTTTATAGGTCATGAAACTAAAAGGATTATAATTGAAGCAATACTTTAGTGCCCGATAAAACGGGTGAATAATATAGTATAGTAATAACAAAAAAAATATTATCGTGGTATAAAGCTGATACAATTTCCGGTAAAATAAGAAAAGCGCCGTCAAAATAAAAAGCTTTGCCCTGTATAGGGCAAAGCTTCGGTCTTGAACTTTTATAGAAGTGTGTTCTGTTACTGCCAGGCTTGCTGGTGTAAGCGCTCCTTATTTTGCTATGATTAGCTTTTGGCCAACCTTAATTTGATTGCTGTTCAGATTATTCAATTTTTTGATCTCGGCAACCGAAACGCCACCATGTTTCTTGGAGATTTCCCACAGCGTATCGCCAGGCTGTACGTAATAAACTTTGTCTTTACTAATCTCAATGGGCTTGCTGTTATCACTAGCGGAAGCCAGCTGGTTGTTAATAGAAGCTTTTTGCTTAGAAGATACATAAATGGCCAACTGCTGCCCCGCCCGAATGGTAGTGCTCCGCATACGGTTCCACTGTTTAATGTCCGCGACACTTACATTGTAACGGCTGGCAATTTTTCCCAGATGATCTCCCCGCTGTACACGGTAAGAGATACGCTCCCGGTTGTAAGTACTGCCCACCTCGTTTCTTGTATTAAAGGCCAGCAGGGCCTGGCTTTTGCCTGCTGTAGAATCCATAATAGCCACCCGGTTTGTTATAAAATAATCACGCACCTGGCTGGGTACCCGCAGGGCATAAGTACCTGCGTTATCAGGAATAGCCTTGCGCACCAGCTCTGGATTAATATATTCCAGCTCGCCACGGCAAAGGTTTAGCTGATCTTCCAGTGCTTCCAGGCTAACGAAGCGGTTCAGGTGAACGGTGTCTATCTCCTGAGCATACTGATATTCATGTTCTTCGGGTAAAAGGTTATGCTCTTCCGCATATTGCATTACGTACATGACCGCCGCAAACTGTGGCACATATGAGCGGGTTTCCTTGGGTAAATAGTTATAAACCTCCCAAAAATCTCTTTTGCCTCCGGAGCGGCGAATCGCTTTATTTACATTGCCGGGGCCTGCATTATAAGCAGCCAGGGCCAGCTGCCAGTCGTTGAACATGCCATGCAATTGTTTTAAGTAGCGGCAGGCCGCTTCTGTAGCTTTTTCCGGATCCAGGCGTTCATCGACATACCAGTTTTGGTTGAGCCGGTAAATACGCCCGGTGCTGGGCATAAACTGCCAGAGACCGGCAGCGCCTGCACGTGAGATAGCTTTTGGGTTAAGGCCTGATTCAACAATAGAGAGATACTTCAGATCTTCCGGCATTCCATATTTAGCCAGGTACTTTTCAAAAAGAGGGAAATAGATATCCCGGCGCTTCAGCATGGTACGGGTATAATCCCGGTTGCGGATGGTAAAGTAATCGACAAAGCCTTTTACGCGGGTATTGTAGGGAACAGCCACGGTAGCATTCAGGCTTGCAATACGTTCGCCAATTTCTTCGTAACTGGCATCAGGGATGTAATCGTAATAAGTTCTGCTAATTTCAACAAAGGCGTCGGCATTTAAAGTATCGGAGAGCGCTAACGCGTCCGTTTCTTCTGTACTGCCATCTAAAGCCATGCTTTGCGCCATTGCCGGACTTAGAGAAAAGCTGCCAAGGCCCATGGCCAATAATACGGATGCTCCGCAGCTCTTTAATGTTCTGAACGCTCCTAATTTCATGCCGTGCTCCCTTAAGAAGAATTATATTGTATGTTGCTTTCTGCCGGTATTTTGCAGAAGCGATTGGTTAGTCTTCCTCAACAAATTGGCCATATGTTACCACCCAGGGGGTTTCCGCAGGTATGGAATCTTTCTGGTTTAGCGCTGACTTTTTTACCACGCAATTTTGCTTGTATGGTAAAATTTTTCAGTCAAGCCGTTTCCAAAGGTCTGTATATTTTTGCTCAATTTGAACGCAGTAATTGGAGTGGTGTGGGCATCACCTGGAAATTATACGTGCTACAAAGATGCTGTGTTGCTTCTTTTCTAGGCCCGCAGACTACTTTTTTGTCTCACTTAGGGTAGACATGGTAGCAGCAGGTGGTGCACACGTAAGCTTTCCTGATACAAATCGGCATTGACATCCGGGCCCGTACCTTCACTCTATTTCAACTTATTCAGTGCCTGAAAGTGTCTAGACTGACGAACGGTATCCATACTTAACGCCGTCAAAAACAGGTATTTCAGCACTTGCTTCTGCTGTTGTAAGCAGGTAATGGTTAGAGAAACAAATATTCCTTTCAAAGGAAAATTCTGTTGCTTTCACCATAGGTTCCTGTGCTTTCAATCAGCAAATTTTATCAATGTATATTTTATTCTATGGTCTGGGGCTAAGCCCTACAAATCCATGAAATTTTTTTTCAAACTGGGTTACACCATTCTTAAGAGTGCAGTTACGACTATGTTTTTTCGGATAAGCAAATTTTTTCAGCTAGATCATGCATAAACAATCGTCGGCAGCATTTCCTTAAGTCTTCAAGGACTTACCAGGGTATTCTATGATTTTGTGGGTAGATTTCTTGACACAGCCCATTGCAGCTGGCCTGACTACTCCGAAAATATTTTCATCAAAGCAGAAATGCCACTGGTGAATACATTCTTCAGTATCGCACACACTAGAAAGTAACTTCATTACAGATCATTTCCGCTTGCACGGTATCAGCAGATCACTACCAGATAGAGCGCTATTTTAGCGAACAGCCGCAGCTATAATGTTTTCCATTTTAGCCTATGGCAATGCACTCGCTAAACCAGCAACTGTATCCGGATGATTGCCTACACCTTGCCTGTAGTGTAAGATCCCATTTACAAAGAACGTTGTTCAGGCCTACATTTAGGCCTGCTGAGTGCCCGGTACTTCCTTCCAAGATTACCGGGCTTACTATATATTCAAAGAAGAAAAGCATTGAATAGTTGATGCTTTTCCAGATTTTCAGCTAATACACCAAACAAGTGGTGAAGCCTTATATTTCTGTTGCAATTCGGACCATTGGCTCAAGGTATGCATAAGTATGCTGTCTTGCCTCATTGACCAAGGGTGCTTGCTGAAGAAGTACTAAACTGTTTTTTTAGCAGCTCCGTTATGCACGGCAGCGCTATGTACAGTAGAAGTATTATTCACAGCAGTTGGGGTTTCTCTAGCTGCTTCTTCTACTTCTTCTTTAATTTCTTTCGTGGCATCTTTGAACTCGCGGATACCTTTGCCTAATCCACGGGCAAGTTCCGGAATTTTTTTAGCCCCAAAGAAAATCAAAATGATTAAGAGAATGAGCAGGATTTCCTGGCCTCCCATGTTGAAAAATAATAATAGGGTTTCCATGTAGCTTGAATTGTTGTATTGTAAATTTAATTAATTACTGAGGATACTCAAATTGGTAAAGGCGAACTTCTATCTAAAAAGACGCAGACACTGACAAAAGTTCAATTTTTTTTAGACTTCTGTACATTTATTATACGCAAACCGTTAACAAATAAATATTTTCAGCATCACTATTGGCTATCCTTGTTCGCAGAAACTGGGCTGAACAGATGCAAAAGAAGCTTTCCTGCTGACTTTGGTTAATACTTGCCCGGGTACTCCAGCATAAGAAGATTATTTATTATAAAATCTTACGCCGGTCATATTCGCCCCTATATGTATCAATTCTTAAACAGCCAGTGCTCCGGATCTAACTTCTGATCATTCTTCCAAATCTCAAAGTGTAACTCGCTTACGCCATCTTTGTTGGTATATACGGAACCAATGGCCTCTTTGGCTTTCACTTTTTGTAAAGGTTTTACATTTACTTCTTTCAGGCGTGCATAAACCGTAAAATACTGGCCATGCTGGATCATGACAACATTGTTCATGCCAGGCATAAAGAATACCCTGCGTACCTGCCCATCGAAAACCGTGCGGACCTGTTCGTTTTCTTTTGTTTGAATTTCTACACCGGTATTCTCGAGCTTTACCTGTTTGTAAACCTGGTGCTCACCAAAGCGGCTGGAAATAAAACCGCTGGCAACCGGCCATAATAGCCGTGCACGGGCACCTTCGAAAGAATTACTAAGGGCTGTAGCTTCCGGTGTAAGGGGTACGGCCGCAGAAGCCGAGGCGGTGGCGGTGGCTGTTTTTGCACGCTTGGCTTCTGCCTCTGCTTCTCGGCGTGCACGCTCTATTTCCTCGCGCACCAGTTTGGCAATAAGCGCTTCCATCTGTTGCAGGTCTTTGCGCCGCTGGGCCAGGTCACGCTGCACATTTTTTTCCTGCTCGCTTAACCTGGCTACCACCTTGCTTTGCTGTTGTTGCAGGGCAATTAAGTTTTGGTTTTGCGTTACCTGTTCATCGAGGAGTGTCTGCTGCTGCTGGCGCTTGGTTTTTACCTGTGCCTGCTGCAGGCCCATCAGGTCCTGTACTTTGTGTATTTGCTCGAGCTGCAGCTGGCGGGCTTCCTTGTATTGCTCCAGCCATTTCATGCGCATTACCAGTTGATTGAAAGTAGGCGCAGAGAATAAAAAGGTAAGGTAGCTGTAGCCTTTATGTGCTTTGTAGGCATTATAGACCATTTTGGCATATTCCAGTTTCAGCTGCTGCAGGTCTTTGCCAAGGGCGCTCACGAGCATTCCCAGTTCGCCTATTTCTGTATCGAGCAGGGAAAGCTCTTTGCTAATGAGGGTGGTGAGTTCCTGGCTGGCACTAATTTGTGCTTCCAGGGCAGACAGTTCTCCAAGAGTTGCCCGTTTTTGATTTCTGGTCTGGGCCAGAATATTTTCTGCTTCTTTGATTTTTCGCAGGTTTTCCTGCTTCTTTTTTTCAAGTTCTGCCTTGTCTTGCGCCAGGGCTGGCGAAAACAGTAAGCACAAGACGATAAACAGCCACAGGCTAACCCCTCTATTGTTTGCGTACATAGCCACCAGGAATGCTGAAAGGAAACTCTAATGCCGTATCGCTAAACTCGGCCTTATTATGTTGAAAAGCAACTACCGTTACCTTCATTTCTTGATTATCCTGGTACTGAGCGGTGATGGTGCTGGAAAAAGGGAGTATGTTATTGGTGAGCTGCTGGAAATTGGCATACTGCAGCATGAGGTTGTTGGGAGAGCCCGGCTCCTGCAGCAGCACCTTCATCAGCTTAAGCGTTTCGTTACTGAAATAATTAATCACGTCGATGCCCTGCTGCTGCTGCATCACAATGGTTTCTGCTTCGGTGCGGCGAATCTTATTTTGGGTAGTAATGGGTAAAATAGGATCACCCAGCAGAGAGGCCTGCAGTACATCATAGTCTACTGTAACCTTCAGCTTCCGGCTTAGGTCTGCAAAGCTGTAAGCATGGTATTCTTTTTGAAGCTTGTTCACCAGAAATACAGAGTCACGGGTAACCATGCCGCGGGCGGCTTCTATGCCAAAGCCTGGTGTAACGCTAAACCAGATTAAGCTGTCTTTCTTAATTCGAATGTTAGCCGTGGCGCCAATGCGCTGGTCTCCATTCTCATAATTTACTTTACTGCGGGTTGTAAGATACTGGAAGTCTAGGGGGCGAATGTTGAGGTTGCTTAAGTCTTTTTCGCTTACGGTAGGAATGGCATCTCTTTTACACGCAGCTGCAGTTACCAGCAGCATCAGTAAAAGCACCAGTACGTGCTTATTCATAAATTTTTTTGTCCTTAATTTTTTTGTCGATCAATGCTGATGTGCTGTTCTTTTCTTTGGCCTTTTGCCATTGTGCTACAGCTTCTTCGGGCCGGCCCAAACGGTACAACACATCTCCGTAGTGTTCAAGAATTGTGCCATCGTTCTCTCCGGCTTGTTGCAGCGCAGTTTCCAGATGCTTGCGGGCTTTGTCGTATTGCTTTAGCTGATACAGTACCCAGGCATGTGTGTCGAGGTAGTTAGGATTGTCAGGGTGCAGTTCTACCAGTTTTTTGCTCATATCCAGTGCCAGCTGCAATTTATCTTTGCGCAACGCAAGGTAATAGCTGTAGTTGTTAAGTATGTAGGCGTTGTTTGGGTTATAGGCCAGGGCTGCCTCATATGCTGCATCTGAGAGATCGTAGCGTTTTAATCCATTATAAGCATCGCCCAGGTGGCTGTTAAAGATGCTCATAAGCTGGTTGTTAGAAGCGGCCAGGCGTTTGCCCTGCTCCAGGGCCTGCACCGCCTCATCGAACTGGTTGAGGCTTAGGTTGGCAGAGCCACTAAAATAGTAAAGCGCAGACTGGTTAGGGAAAAGCGTAAGCGCTTCTTCTGCCTCCTGTGCCACACTGTCGTAACGGCCCAGTTCCAGCCCCAGCGAAAGCACATTTTGCCAAATATTAAAGTTGCTTTCATCCAGGGCCAGCGCCTTGATGTATTGATTGCGCGCCGAGGCTTTCTGGTTTACCGCAATTAAGTAGTCGCCGCTGATGGCGTATGCCCTGGCATCTTCAGGATGGGCTTCTTTTATGGCCTGCGCCAGCTTAGGGAGTGATTCTTCCAGGCTTGGGTCTGGCAGCTGACCAATTAGCTTGGCCATTTCCTGAATTTTTGTCTGTATGTCCAGCTCAGGACTGGTAAATGATTTTAACAGTTCTTCATTTGCCTTGCCATATTGTTCCTGGGCTTCATATGTTTTGGCCAGCAGGTAAAGGGCCTGCGGATCTTCAGGATTTTTTTCCAGATAAGAGGTCAGATATTTCTGTGCCTCATTCTGGCGCTGCACATTTATAAGTAACTGTGCCTGACGCAAGGCATAAGTGCTTTGCTGGGGGAAGTGCTGAACCAGTTTTTCGCCTTCTGCGATAGCTTCATTAACTTTTTGCTGCCCCAGATAAAGGCGTTGTTTCAGTTCTACAATTCCTTCGTCAACGCCCAGCGATTTTTCAGCTTTGTTAAGTGCAGACAGTGCTTTGTCTGTTTGATTCATCTGCAGATACAACTGCGCAAGCTTTACATAATTATGCGGAGAAGCTTCTGTTCTGGCAAGCATGCTTTCTACTGTGGCAGCAGCATCCGGAGCATTGCCGGCACGCAGTTGCGTTTCTGCAAGCAGCATATAATACCATTCATTAGATTTATCTAAGGCAACAGCTTTGCCAGCGTGGTTTAGGGCAATTTCATACTTTTCCTGCTGCAGCAGGGTCTCGGCTAATTTATAATGGGCCGCAGCATTGTTAGGGTCCAGGCGGAGCGCCTGATCAAATGCACTAATGGCTTTAACATGATCTTCCGTCATGGCATAACGGATACCCTCCATAAAATAATTCTCTGCAGCTGCAGACTGGTGATCATCTTTTTGAAGGCTCTTTGCTTCCTGCACGTTTTCTTTTTTGTTTTTCTTTTGTGCGTAAGAAAAAGACATACCTACTGCAAGCAGTAGGTATGTAAGTATGATCATTTTAAAGATCCGGTGCGAAAGAAGCCTCATGCCCTTATTTATTCTTTGATTACATTATAGTCGCCTACGCTTGCGTCGTATGCACGTCCTTCATAGATAACATGATTGCCCACCATCGAGTTCTTTAAGCGAAGGTCTTTCAGCAGTGAGTTTGTCTGTACAATACTGTTTTCCAGGCGGCTGTCTGTTATCCGGGAGTTTTCTCCTATGGAAACGTAGGGGCCCACTACAGAATTGTTTATAACAACATTTTCGCCAATAAAACAGGGCGGTATAATCACGGAGTTGTTCAGCTGTACTGTTTTTGCTACTAACTCTTTGTCTTTGATAAACTCCAGGTATCGCTGGTTGGTATAAACTGTTACATCTTTATTACCACAATCCAGCCATTCTTCTACCTGCCCCGGCACCAGCTGTGCACCTTTTTGCTTCATATTTTCTAAAGCATTGGTAATCTGGTATTCACCTTTGTCTTTAATGTCATTGTCGAGCAGGTACTGAATTTCTTTGCGCAGCCAGGCACCATCTTTAAAATAATAAATACCAATGATGGCCAGATCTGAAATAAACTGCTGGGGCTTTTCTACAAAATCGGTGATGTTGCCCTCAGCATTCACTTTAACAACGCCAAACGGACGTGGATCTTCAACTTTCTGTACCCAGATGATTCCGTCTTTTGTATTGTCTAAAGTAAAATCTGCCTTAAAAAGCGTATCGGCAAATGCGACAATGCAGTTACCTTCCAGCAGGTCCTGCGCACATTGGATGGCGTGTGCTGTACCCAAAGCCTGCTCCTGGTAGAACACATGGCCCTGTGCACCCAGTTGAGCTGCCACCTGCTTCAGGTGTATTTCTACATCTTTTCCAAAGCTAGGGTGTATGACGAATCCAATATTATCTATTTTTTGCTGCGCAATACCGGCAATATCCTCTACCAGGCGCTGGGCAATTGGTTTGCCAGCGATGGGAATCAGTGGTTTTGGAATTGTTAAAGAGTGGGGGCGCATGCGGGTGCCCCGGCCAGCCATTGGAATAATGATGTTCATAAAAAAATATAGGTTATGCTAGAATTTTGTTCGTTGCTGGATACTGCTGGTTTGAAATTAATGCTATCTGTTTGATCTGAATGTTGGGGTATACTAAAAACATGGATAATACGAAAATGGCATTCTCATCATGTTTAATACAGCATTCACTACCACCCCTGTGCTTAATTGATAAAGTTTGCAATGCTCCTTTATATTTAGCGCGTGCCTGAACTGCCAAAGCCTCCGGCGCCTCTCAGCGATTCGGTTAAAGCAGCTGAATCTTCCCACTGTACTACTGCATGTTGTGCCACCACCATTTGTGCTATCCGTTCACCGTCCTGTATAACGAAGGCCTCTGCAGAAAGGTTAACCAGCAGCACCTTTACTTCGCCACGATAATCGGCATCGATGGTACCCGGGCTGTTTAGGACTGTCACACCATGTTTATAGGCCAGGCCACTGCGGGGTCGCACCTGTGCTTCGTAACCTTCCGGAATTTCCAGGTAAAGACCTGTTGGCACCAGTGCTCTTTCCAGTGGTTTCAGGGTTATGGGCTCGCTTAACCAGGCGCGCAGGTCCAACCCTGCTGCTGCCGGTGTTTGGTAGGCTGGCAGCGGATGATGCGATTTGTTGATTACTTTAACAGCCAGTGGGTTGTTCATATCAGCATAGCATAATTATGGCTCAATCGCAATTTAGGAAAAAGCTTACGATTGAATGTGTATTTAGACTACCTCTTTGGGCTTGGAGGTTAATCTTTTTCGTTCGTAAACCCCGATCAGTAATAAATAAAGCGTGGTGGCAAATATACCTATGGTAACTGCCACCCATCTCAGGTCAGGAATGACCAGTAGGAGCAGGTATGATAAAGCCACCGTTCCCATAATATATAATAAGCCTGCCAGTGTTCGGTAGGGTATAGGGTAGTGGCGTTGGCCATAGTAATAGCAGAGCGCTGTCATGCTGAAATAAACCAGCAGGGAGGCAACAGCCGCCCCCATGTAGCCGATAAGCGGAATCAAAGCCAGGTTAAGAACAACTGTTAATACAGCACCAATGGTGGTAAACCAGGTGCCATACTTGGTTTTATCTGATAGCTTAAACCAGATGGACAGGTTCATGTAAACTCCATAAAACAAGTATCCCAGCAGGAGCACGGGTACTACCTCAAGGCCTTCCAGGTAAATAGGGTTTCTCAAAAACATGGGTGCAATCCAGGGCAGGTTTACCGTTACGGCAAAATAAATCAGGCAGCAGACTATGATAAAATAATGCATAATTTGGCTGAAAAGCGCTGGTGAGTTCTTATCCGAAGCACGGCTGAAGAAAAATGGCTCCGCGGCGAAGCGAAAGGCCTGTATGGCCAGGTTCATAAAAATAGACAGCTTATAACAGGCTGCGTAAATACCCACAGCGGTTTCTGCATCATAGCGCTGGTAAAAGTTAGCGGGCAGCAGATATTCCAGCATGGGTATGGAAAAAACCTGATTGGTTACACCGGCTATGCCCATCAGCAACAGGGGGTAGCTGTACACCAACATCTCGTACCACATCTGCTTTTCAATGCGAATGCGCACCTTTAATATTACCGGAAAGAGCAGCACCAGGTAAAAAGCATTGGCGATAAGGTTGGAAAGAAACACGTAGCCTACACCCAGCGTTGGGTCATAAACCCGCTCAGCCAATGGTTTTAAACCCTGCAACCAAGCCCACTCACCGCTCAGGATGGCCGGGCAGGCCACCAGAAAAAAGAGATTTAGACCTACGTTCAGAAAAATGTTAACAAGCCTGGCACTGGCAAACAGAATTGGCCTGTTTTGTAACCGCAACCGGGCAAAAGGAATGGCCACAATGGCATCTACTGCCATGATAACAGCCAGCCAGTAAATATATTTTAACGGCACACCCTCATAGTTCAGCACCTCTAATAAATAGGGGGCCAGGAGCGCTAACAGACTGCTAAGCAACAGGCTGGTGAACAGGATAGAAGAAAAGCTGGAGTTGAAAACCTGTTGTTCGTTTGCCTTGTTTTTTGTAGCAAATCGGAAGTAGGCCGTCTCCATACCATAAGTATACAGCACATTAAAAAATGCTACATAAGCGTAGAGCACCGCAACGATTCTATACTCGTCGGGCGCAAAAACGTTGGTGTAGATGGGTACAAGCAGAAAATTGAGCGCTCTGCCCAAGATGCTGCTGATGCCATAAAGTGCCGTATCACTGGCCAGTTTCTTAATGCTGCTCATAAGCAGGCTATGCCTCTGGGTTTATTCTCCTGAAAATTGTGGTTTGCGTTTTTCCAGGAATGCAGTGGTGCCTTCTTTAAAATCAAGGGTACGGCAGCAGCTTGCAAATGAATTGGCTTCTACCTGGTAGCCATCCTGTTTGGGATTCAGGGAGGCATTTACACAGTCTACAACCATGCCTATGGCCAGCGGACCTTTGCCCGTTATTTTATTTAAAATCTCGTTGCATTTGGTTTTAAGCTCTTCATGATTTTGCACCAGATGGTTTACCAAACCCAATGTTTTGGCTTCCTCTGCATTTATCATGTCGCCAGTCATCATTAGCTCCAGCGCTTTGCCTTTGCCTACCAGTTGCGTAAGGCGTTGGGTGCCGCCATAGCCCGGGATGATACCCAGATTCACTTCCGGCTGGCCAAAGCGTGCATTTTGGGTAGCGATACGCAGGTGGCATGCCATAGCAAGTTCGCAGCCACCACCTAGGGCAAAACCATTCACGGCAGCTATTACCGGCTTGTGGCAATGTTCTATCAGGGCAAACACTTCCTGCCCCAACTCAGAGAATTTGCGGCCATTTACTTCATTCAGTTCAGCAAGCTCACTAATGTCGGCCCCGGCTACAAAAGCTTTTTCGCCACTACCGGTAATGATAACGCCCAGAATAGTGGTGTCGTCATAGACCTGCTGTATGGCGGTGCGGATTTCGGCAATGGTGCCGGAGTTAAGTGCATTCAGTCTGTCGGGCCGGTTAATGGTAATGGTGAGAATGCCGGCGTTATTTATTTCAAGCAGTAAGTTGTCAAATTCATTCATAACAGAATAGAAAATTTAAGCTCAAAGATAGAGTCTCCTGCTGCAACCTCCAAAAGCTAAATGTAATAGCGAGGAGATGATTTCAGCAGGTTTTTTCTGGAAGAACAGATATACCGTCATGTGTAAGGCTAAGGTGCGTAGAAGAAGGAAAATGAAGAATGACAACGCGTATTCCAACCGTTATCGATGCTTATGCGTCTATTATTCAAGTTTATATTAAAATGTTTCAAATTTTACGATGTAAGTTTTTGACTAATCACCTTTTTAGCTGGCTTTGACCAGGTAAGAAGCTGAAAAAATTACATCGAACTTGCTTAACTATTCCACTGATGAAAAAGCTTTTACTATTATCGTTACTGATGTTCTTGATTGGTTCTGCAAATGCTCAGTATACAAAAGAGTGGGTTTCGGTAAAAGATGGTAACTGGCAGGACCCGACCACCTGGGGCAATGCTATCGGTGACCCGAACGGTTATCCGGGGGCGGGTGGTGTTGTACCTGTCAATGAAAAAGTAACCGTAAAGCACGCTGTTTATTTTTATGATCATGTATACTTCAATGCTTATATAGAAGTATTACCCAGAGAAGCAGGGGAGGTTTGTGTGGCTTCTGCTGAAGAATTAGTAAGAAGTGGCCTTAACAGCTGTGACCGGCTCGCAGGGTTATACTTTTTAAAGCAGAACAACACCATTGGTCGCTTAACAATGTCTGGCATAAACTCGAGCATCTCATTTGCGGAAGGTACGGACACAGAAGCTTATTCAGAAGATGGTACCACACAGTACGCTGCTAATCAAATTCAAATAGCCGATTTGCAGGTAAATGGAAAAGTAATCAATGCCATCCCGCTACCGCTACCCTTTAATATTGTTATCACAGAAACCTATCTTGAATGTTTAAAGGGATTAATGGATGCTGGGATGACAAACGCTCAATTGCATGATGCTGTATTGTCCTGTATTGCCAGCATTATTCAACCGATGCCTGTAGAAATGCTAAGCATGGAGGTGAGTGCAACAGGAAATGAGGTAGCTGTGAACTGGGTTGTTGCCAGAGAAATTAATTTAAGTCATTATGTAGTAGAATGGTCGGCAGATGCTGAGCATTTTTCAACTGCGGGTACAGTATCTGCACGAGGCACCGATAGCGGAAACCAGCACTACAGCATTAGTCATCTGGCATCAGAATCAGGTGCTATCTATTACCGCCTGCTGTCTGTTGATATAGATGGGACGGTAGAAATAAAAGGCTTGCGGGTTGTGCAGCTTGGAAGTGCTCAGTTCAATGCTTATACCCGGGATGGGCGTCTGTATGTAAACTACAATGGTCCGTTGGCGAGCAGGTTAATCCTGATGGATGCCTCCGGGCGTATTGTCTCAAGCACCCAATCCCTAACAAATGGTGTGGAAACCAAAAATCTAAGGGCAGGGGTGTACCTGGTACAACTCACCAATAACCTTGAGCAGAAGACTCAACGTGTGCTGATTAACTAACAAGCCCAGACAAAAAACAGAAAAGCCCGGTACAACACCGGGCTTTTCTGTTTTTTCTTACATGTAAACATTGGTTATTTTCAACATGGGTGAAACAAATTATTTCTTATTATAAAATATTAATATTTTGATGTGGGTGTCGTATAAGCTCAAATAGGAGAGGTTGATTTTAGATCATCCTTTTTACCAGGAAGACCCTCAAATTAAAATAAGATTAAGTTAATGTTTATAAAGTTATAGTTGGATG
>JASLAE010000282.1 GCA_030147305.1 Cesiribacter sp. | reverse complement strand
GCTCCAATGATTGCTGAACAGGTCGTCATTTTGGTGTACTTCCAGATGCATGTGCCTGCAGTGCTGCTGTTAAGTTTAGATGTCAACGATCATGAAGAAATTCCTGGAAAAACATTTTATCAACCTGGCCCTTGTCGTGGTAATTCTGCTGGTGCTGTTTGGTAGCTGCCTTTCATTCTATAACAAAGAGGTTATGAAGCGGGCACAGCTCACGCAGATCCAGACTGATATGATCTTACGGGAGACGGAAAATACTTTCCTGAACATCCGTCAAATGGATATCAGCTCCCGTGGGTACGCCCTGATACAGGAGGAGAGCTTTTTATTCTACTCGGTGGAACAGGCCAGGAACACCAATCAAAGGAATTTCTATGTTCTGGACAGCCTGTTTGAGGCACAGGGGTATAGCGACCCTGAGAATTACAATGCCATGAAAGCCTCTTTCAACACCTACGTAGATATTTTTGAGCAAATGGTGACCCACTTAAAGAAGGGAGAGGTCGCTGAATATTTGGCCATATTGGCTAAAGACGAAGGCAGACATTTCTGGCCGGTGGTAACAAAGTTTACAGAAAAGCTGTATGCGCACCAGTATCAATTAAATAAGGACGCCCTGGCTGCCTATGAAGCGGCAGTATTCAGAAATACGCTTGTACAGATTTTACTCCTATTGATTGGCCTGCCTACCCTTATTGGCGCGCTCTACATTATGAGAAGGGAAGCCCAAAAACGCAAAGTCCTGCTGCTGGATCTGGAAGAAAACAACCGGAGGTATTTATTCAACGACGGCGTGCTAAAAGAAAAAGAGGCACATGAGATTCTGGAAGGCTCAATCCATAACCTGCAAAAGGCCGCGGAATTTGTAAACCAGATTTCGCAGGGTAATTATGAAGCACAATGGGAGGAGCTGAACGAAGAGAATTCTTCCCTGAACGAGCAAAACCTGGCAGGTAGGCTATTGCTCATGCGTGAGCAAATGAAGAAAGTAAAATATGAAGATGAAAAACGGCTCTGGGCTACGGAAGGTCTTACCAAGTTCTCTGAAGTAATCAGGAATAACCAGCACGATCTGCAGGAGCTTACCTTTCAGGCGCTTAAGTTTCTGGTAAAATACCTGAATGCCCAGCAAGGCAGCATCTTTATATTAGAGGGCGGTGAAGATGAGGAACCTTACCTGCAGATGTCGGCCTGTTATGCCTTTGAGCGGAAGAAATGGGTGAATAAGCGCATTGAAATAGGAGAGGGCCTAATTGGCCAGACCTATCTGGAGGGTGATACAGTGTTACTGACCGATGTGCCGCAGTCTTATACCCATATTACTTCCGGATTAGGCAATGCTACTCCTTGCTGTATTCTGGTGGTGCCTATGAAATATAATGACCAGGTGCAGGCCATCATAGAGCTGGCATCCTTTAAGCCGTACGAAAAGGAGGAAATAGCACTGCTGGAAAAATCCGGTGAGTTTATGGCTTCTGCCATTGCTACAGCCCAGACCAATGGCAAAACGAGTCATTTGCTGGCTCAGCTACAGGCGCAGACAGAACAGATGCGGGCGCAGGAGGAGGAGCTTCGCCAAAACATGGAAGAATTGGAAGCAACACAGGAAGAAATGCGCCGCAAAGAACTTGCCCTTGAGAAACAGCTTGCAGCCCTTGAATATGCAAAGGCATAAGAATAAAGATACAGATTGCTGAATTTTAGAGGAGAAAAAAAGAGCCCCGTGTAAATATGGGGCTCTTTTTTTGTAATATTAAATCATAGGAAGGATGCCTTATCCTGCTCTTTCTAAAACCTGTTCCTTTTACCCGGCACAGCTGCTGTATAGCATTCGCTTTTGCATTAGATAAAACTCTATCAGGCATGAACAACGACTATTCCGATAAATCCAGCGTTGATGAAATCAGAGCACGTTTCGATGCAGATGTAGCACGTTTCTCTAATCTGGAGACTGGCCAGCAGTCTACGCTGGATGCCCCGCTGTGCCTGGAACTTATCACGGAGACGGCCCGGCAGCTAAATCCTGCCGCCACACAATTGCTGGACATTGGTTGTGGTGCCGGCAACTATACCCTGATGATGCTTCGTAAATTACCCGGCCTGCACTGCACCCTGGTGGATCTGAGTATGCCCATGTTGCGAAAAGCAAATGAACGGGTATGGGCACAAACCACGGGCCGCGTAACAACTCTGCAGGGCGATATTCGGGAACTGCCGCTGCCAGAAGACCAGTATGATATTATTCTGGCTGGTGCGGTATTGCATCATTTGCGTGAGGAAAGGGAATGGGAAGCTGTATTTGCCAAACTTTATAAAAGCCTGAGAAGAGGGGGCAGCATCTGGATTTCGGATCTGGTAGTGCACGATGCAGCACCTGTTCAGCAGCTGTTGTGGCAAAAGTATGGCGCCTATCTGGAGAGTATTGGTGGTGTTGCTTTCCGTGAAAAGGTATTTTCTTATATCGATAAGGAGGATAGTCCACGATCTTTAGTTTTTCAGCTGGACATGCTGCAGCGGGTAGGGTTTAGGCAGGTAGAGGTACTCCACAAAAATCTTTGTTTTGCAGCTTTTGGCGCCATTAAATAAAATCCTCGGGCAGCTATTATTCTATAGGTTTAGAATTTTATAGGTTGACCGGTAGCTTATAATATTTTTTAGCAAGAAGCTACTCATAAACCAGCAAGGCTTTGGAAAACAATTATTCCAAAGCCTTGATAGTGCACTTTAATGGGAAGCTAAGAGAATATCATTAGCTGGTCTTTACCAGTTCAATCTCATGATTTTCCCTTCTTGAATGTCCGTGACATAAGCTTTTCTTTCGCCAATTAACTCTAGGGCTGTGGGATAGTTAAGGTCATCTGCCAGCACATTGCGGGAATCATCAGAAGCGCGGATCAGGCGTCCGTTATTTGGTGTGAAGCCGGTAGATAAGCCAAAACGGCTGAATTGCAGCACCAATGGATTGTGCTGCCGGTCCAGTTCCACATCAACCAGGCTGGTAAACCCTTCCTGGTAAACCAATACATTGCCATAGCGATCCACCTGGTAGACCCTGGCTTCCTCTGGCGGAAAGGGAAAACCTACCAGCGTAGTTACGTAGAAACGATGACCATCATACGCTATGCCAGTTGGTACGGCATCAATCATTGGAGGACCAACAGTGGTTGGATTTGGCACAGCAGGAAAAGTAGCAAAAACACTTAACTCTCCGGTTTCGGATTCCCGACGAATAATTGCGTTTGCAGATGCATCGGTAATAAACAGGTCACCATCGGGGCCAAAGGTGAGGTCGTAGGGGTTAGATTCATTTGCATCAAGCTCCCCAAAATCATACGCCAGCACAAAGCTGCCAATGTCATGAGATTCCAATTCGCTTGCGTGCATGGGGGTGTCTCCAGGCTTAAACCCTTCCATATCCGCAATATAGAGCCTGTCTTCTACTCCATGTAAAATATAGAGTTTATCTCCCATCAACAGTAGGTTGTTCAAACCTGATGGATTTCCTTCAGGATCCATGCCGGAGACAAATCCTACAATGGCAGGATATACCATGCCATTGGGAGTAACCATAGAGACTTGTCCATCATTATTGCCCGTACCGGCTTCTGCAACCCACAGCCAGTTATGCTGGCTCATCTCAAGCCCCATGGGTGTGTGTAAGCCGGTCGCGAATTCACTCACTTTAGGTTGTTGAGGTTCTATTTCATCCAGTAAATCATAAAAATGCTGGCAGCTGGAAAGGCCAAAGGCAACGACGATAACCAATAAGGGGTTTGTAATTTTTTTTAACATAACTAATTGGGTGAAGTGAAAAAAATATAAGAGGCCAGCAGCTGTTCCTGCAGGAATGCTGCTGGGCTGTACAAAAAGTTGGTGGAACCGCAATGGTGCGTTAAAAAATTCTAAACCAGGATGCGATACAGAAGTACATGTCTGCCGACATAGGAAAATACGATATGCTGGATAATTGCATACATCAATGACAGGCCGCCAAAAGAAGCAAGTTGTCTGATGTCCTGTGGAATGAACCCGTTACCTGATTCGCTGCAAAAATACTGGCTAAACAGCGTTGGCTTGTTCTTGATTAACCAGTTGTAAAACAATTGAGCCTGGCAATATATCAGTGGCTAGCTGTTATAAACCGTCACACTAAAAAAATAATTTAAGGCAGTATTTGATTTTATACAGTAGTACTCAGCGGGCCACCATATAACCTCAGGCAATTGTTATAGACGAATGTAAGTGTAAGCGGCGAATAAATCTTGTTTTTCTATAAAAATTTGATACTCAATTTACTACGCCAGCTTTTCTCAGATTTTGATGTGGGTGTGTGAGCAGGGCTTAGGCAATTTTGTTAACAAAGCATCAACACCTGAATTTTCTGTTTATTGAAAGTTGCAAACTCGCCTGCTTTAAGTCCCATGAGCACGCTTCCCAGGGGCGTTATGGGCGAAATGGCCATATAAACTATTTTATCCAGTTCCAGCTTACCCAGGCTGATAGCAATATAATAGTTTCCATTGCTGGTCTTTACCAGGCTACCCAATCTTACCTGGTCGTGCTGCAGCCTGGGATCTATGCCATCCAACACCTGCTGTAGTTTATGCGCTTCTGCCAGCAGCCGTGCATGCTGATCACGTTCCAGCTGCATCATGGCGCGGCCTGTTTCATATTTATCACCCGCACTGCTCTTTCCTTCGGTATTGGCTGCAGCCTGCGCAGCCTCCATGGCTTCTTTGGCGGTGTCTATACGCATATTAACCTGTTGCTGGCAAAGGGTATGGAGGGTGATTTTAAGTGAAGGATTCATGCGGGCCCTGGTTAATTTACCCAAACCTACAAAAAAAGGAGCCGACAGCATTGCTGTCGGCTCCTTTTGAAATGAATCCATTACACGATAGATAATAAAGTGAAGGCTTATTATCTGTTTGTGCTGGTATTTACACCATTGTTCTGGTCAATGTTCATGTTAGCCTCTTTGGCCATTTCTTCAATGGAGTCACCTGCTTCGCTAAAGAAATCTTTTACTTTGTCCTTCTGCTCCAGGGTTGGGGTGTTTATATCAATACCTTCTGCAGCTTTTTTTACATCATCTACATTGGCATCACTATCCGGATAGCTTCTCTCTTTGATGGTTGCCATCAGGTTTGAGGCCTCTACAAAAGTTTCGCGAATCATATTGGCATGTTGCAGCGATTGCGGGTCTCTTTGAAGCTGATCAGCTTTTTGCTGAAAACGATCTCTGCTCTGCTGTATGTTAGTATCACCTGCGGAGTTGTCGGCCAATGCATATAGGGCAGCACTTAGCTTGTTAATACCTTCACTGGTATATTCATGATCCAGACCCATTTCTGCCTGGTCTGCCTGGTTGGCATCGGGGTTCATGTTGTCAGTAGTCACGGTAGCATCAGTGTTTGCTACATTTTCGCGTTCGTAACGCTCATCGTCGTTCGCAAAGCGAATAAATTCAGCAACAGGTCCTGCTGCAACTGCACCGGCATATGTATTGTCATTAACTGCAGGCTGACGTTCTACCGCAGTGGTAGTTGCTACTTCACGCTCAGGTTCATCATCTCCGGTTAAAGCAATTACTGCCCATATCAGACCGAAAAGAAGAAGAGCACCCAGAATCCATGGCCATATGGATGGGCTGCTGCGTTTGTCTTTGTTTGGATCTCTGTTATCTGGTTCTACGATTATCTCTGCCATAATTGAAAAAGTTTTGGTTCTACATTAATAAAAAAACATCTATTTATTGTACGGGAC
This sequence comes from Cesiribacter sp., assembly GCA_030147305.1. Classification (GTDB taxonomy): domain Bacteria; phylum Bacteroidota; class Bacteroidia; order Cytophagales; family Cyclobacteriaceae; genus Cesiribacter. The sequence goes on along the minus strand of JASLAE010000282.1, from coordinate 1,366 downwards.
CATGTGCAATAGGTTTAATATTAGAGCAATTCACGTTCTGATTAGTATTTTTCCTTTATCATTATGGCCGGTTTAAATTCATCGCTAAACCAGCTTCATTAGCACAGGTGGTGCCTATTACAAAAAAAAAGGCCTGTAAAAACCGGGGGCTTTACAGGCTTAAATTATTTAATTTCTGAACAGCTGTTAAGGCATGGGATGTCCCTGAGAAGCGACTAAAATTTCAAACCACTGTTCACGGCTTAGTTTGATGGAAAGTGCCTCAACTGCACGTTTTACCCGGGCAATTTTACCCGTCCCAACAATGGGTATTGGCTTGCTGGGGTGCATGACAATCCAGGCATAAGCAATTTTATCGATGCCATCTACCCCCAGTTGCCCTGCTATTTCCTCCAGCTTCGCCTTGAGACGCCGCCCCTGCTCAGTTCCGGGTTCCAGCAGACTGCCACCCCCCAGGGGCGACCAGGCCATAGGCCGAATGCCTTCCTTAAGAAAAAAATCCATGTTCCCGTTTTGGAAATGTTCTAGTGCATAGGGTGAGAGCTCAACCTGATTGGTTACCAGTTTACCGCCAAAATGGGTATTCAGCATCTGGTACTGCACAGGGTTAAAGTTAGAGACGCCAAAGTGACCCACCTTGCCGGCTTTCTCCAGCTCCTCAAAAGCACGGGCTGTATCAGCTGGGTCCATTAAAGGATCGGGACGATGTATCAACAGCAGGTCCAGATAATCTGTCTGCAGGTTGCGCAGCGATTGTTCCACACTCTGCATGATGTGCGCATAGCTGGTGTCGTAATGGCCTAGTTTGCGGGCTGGGTGTCTGGCAGACTTGATCTTAATACCGCATTTGGTGACCAGTTGCATTTTTTCACGCAGCTGGGGCTGTGCTTTTAAAACTTTACCAAATTCGGCCTCGCAACCGTAATCGCCATATATATCTGCATGGTCAAAGGTTGTAATGCCCAGGGCAATGGCTTCTTCTACAAAACCCTGCAGCTGTTCGGTAGTCATATTCCACTCCAGCAGGCGCCAGAAGCCGGCAATAACAGGTGAGAACTGCAGGTTATGAGAAATTTTTATGGGTTGTATCATATATAAATTGCTGTTGGTAAAACGCTTGTACCGGGGGGTAATTTAGCAGAATAGCGATTGAAAATTACTTAGTAAGGAAAAGAAGCTGGATTGATGTTTAAACAAAGATATGTGTGTTTCCATAGAACACTTGGTCATGAATAAAGTTTTAAATTGCAAATACCACCCTTCATGAAAAAAATACTCTTACTTTTTTGCCTGTTTTGCAGTTTTTCTGCGTTGGCACAAACCGATGTAATCCAGGCCAAAAATGGTGAAATCACAATTTCTCCGG